>NZ_JAADJW010000052.1:0-21670 GCF_010092875.1 Vibrio sp. LB10LO1 | reverse complement strand
ACTGAGCCCGTAGAGGACTTTCACCTCCTAGATCAACGCCATGCTCGGCGCACCATAAAAAAAGCTCCACCAATGGTGGAGCTTTTCAATTCTGAATGTTCTTTAGCAACTATGGGCGAGCAACAAAACCTACTGCTTCGTACGCTTTCTTCAACGTTTCAGCCGCACGTGCCGATGCTTTCTCAGCGCCTTGCTTCATCACTTCGTTCATGTAAGTACGGTCAGCGCGGATGCGATGGTATTCAGCTTGAATTGGCTCAAGCATAGTCACCAACGCTTCACCAACGTCTTTCTTGAATGGACCGTACATTTCAACGCCTTGGTATTTCGCTTCAATCTCTTCAAAGCTCATGCCTGTTGCCGCAGAGTACAGACCCATTAGGTTAGAGATACCTGCCTTGTTGTCCCAATCGTGAGCGATACGCGGTGGCGTTTCTGTGTCGGTTTGCGCTTTGTTGATCTTCTTAATGATCGACTTAGGCTCTTCCAACAGCGTGATAACGTTCTTACGGTTGTCATCTGATTTAGACATCTTCTTCGTTGCGTCTTGAAGGCTCATTACACGCGCGTTTACCGTCGGAATGTAAGGCTCTGGCACTTGGAAGATTGGCTGCTCTGGTGAGTAGATGTTGTTAAAGCGGTTAGCAATATCACGCGCTAACTCTAGGTGTTGCTTCTGGTCGCTACCTACTGGCACTTGGTGTGCGCCGTACAGCAGGATATCTGCCGCCATCAGTACTGGGTAGTCAAACAGACCAACATTTACATCACCAAACTGGCTTGAGCTGTCGTTTGAGTAACGTGCAGATTTGTCTTTAAATTGAGTCATACGACCCAGTTCACCCATTTGGGTGTAACAGTTAAGAAGCCAACCAAGTTGAGCATGCTCTGGTACGTGTGACTGAACAAATAGCGTGCTCTTCTTCGGGTCAACACCAACTGCCAGACAGATCGCCAGTGCGTCTAGAGTCGCTTCATGCAGCGCTTTAGGGTCCTGACGAACCGTAATCGCGTGAAGGTCTACCACACAGTATTGGCAATCATAATCGTCTTGCATCTGCTGCCATTGACGTAGAGCACCCAAGTAGTTACCGATACTTAGTTCACCTGAAGGTTGAACACCACTCAATACAATGGGTTTGCTCATTAGAATGATTCCTTTGACTTCTTAATCTAATTAAATGAAAAAACCGTGCAGCGATAGGCGCACGGTTTACTCAGTGTACTCATTAACGAGTATTTTGGAAGCTCTTTTGTAGCCGTTATGCAGAAACCGCTACAACGTCCAATAATTCTGCCAAACTGTCAGCGACGAAATCTGGATTTGACGCTGAGATTGGCTCGCCATGGTTGTAACCATAAGTCAGACCAAATGAGGCGCAACCTGCGTTCTTCGCTGCAAGAATGTCGTTCTTCGAGTCACCGACCATCAGCATTTCACTTGGTTGGATTTGGTGCTTTTCCATCAACCAGTTCAGTGCGATTGGGTTTGGTTTTTTCTCTGGGAACGCATCGCCACCTAGCACATCAACAAAGTATTTTGCGATGTCGTGCTTTTCTAAAACATCAGGCACAAACTTCGAAGGCTTGTTGGTTACCAATGCCATAACAAAGCCGGCTTTGTGTAACTCTTCCAGTGTCTCTTTTACCGTTGGGTAAAGGTGGCTTAGTTTGTGACCGCTTTGATCATAGTAGTCATCAAACAGTACACGTGCTTTAGCACGAAGCTCTGCATTCAGATCTGGGTTGATGGTTAAGCTCTGGCTCAATGCACGACCGATCAACACGTCTGCGCCGTTGCCCACATAATCACGGACTTGCTCTTCTGAAACCGATGGAAAGCCAAGCGCTTGCACTGCTTGGTCTGCCGCAACCGCGAGATCTGGCACGCTATCAAGCAACGTACCATCAAGATCGAAGGCGATGAATTTAATATCTTGTTGAGTCATAACTTCCCTGAAGATTTTTATTTATAAATCGGTGAAAACGACAAAGGATGGCACCCCATCCTTTGTTTTTATCATTATGTCTGACTTTGCAGTAACTATTTGTTTATTAGAAATTTGTCTAGCAATTACTTTGCTGCAATACGCTGACGAACCGCTTCAAACAAACAAATACCTGATGCCACAGATACGTTCAAACTTGAAACGCTACCTGCCATTGGGATCTTAATCAAATCGTCACAGGTTTCGCGAGTCAGACGACGCATGCCGTCACCTTCTGCACCCATTACGATAGCAAGAGGACCCGTCAGTTTTGCTTGGTAGATGTCGTGCGTTGCTTCACCCGCCGTGCCCACAAACCAAATGCCTTGCTCTTGCAGTGTACGCATAGTACGAGCCAAGTTAGTCACTCGGATCAATGGCACGACTTCAGCCGCGCCACAAGCGACTTTGCTTACGGTTGCGTTCATCGGTGCAGAACGATCTTTCGGTACGATGATCGCCGCTGCGCCAGCTGCGTCTGCATTACGTAGGCAAGCACCTAGGTTATGCGGATCCGTCACGCCATCCAATACCAATAGTAGCGGTGATTCGTGCTGCGCTAGGATGCCATCAATGTCATTTTCATTAAGCTGTTTCGCCGCTTTAACACGAGCAATGATGCCTTGGTGGTTAGCACCGTTCGCTTTATCGTCCAGCGTTTTACGTGTCATTTGTTGAATCGAAACACCACACACCTGAAGATCGTTCAGGATTGGCATTAGGCGATCGTCTTGACGACCCTTTAAAACATACGCTTCGATAAAACGCTCTGGTTCGCGTTCCAATACCGCCTTCACTGCGTGAATGCCGTAGATAAATTCGTTACTCATTGTTTAACCTGTTGTTCTGGTCGTATTGCCTGCGCCAATCTACCCGTTTAAATCCAGACTAGATTGGCGATTCAGCCTACTCTGCGTCACTCTTAGTACGCTTAGTCTTCTTCGGCTTACTGTGTGGCTTTTTCTTGCGTGCTTTTTTCACTTTCGGCTTTTTAGCGCCTTCAGTGTCACTGCGTTTTGCTCCATTTGGGCGAGGCTTTTCTGCTACTGCAGGCTCTGGTCGCTTGGTTGGTTCAATCGCAGGTGTTGCACGAGTGCCGCCTTTTGTTGCCGCACGTTTTTTCTCTTTCGCTTTGCGTTTGGCATCTGCTGCGCGTTTCTTCGCAGTCTTACCTTTGCCGCGTAGCTTACGGCTTGTTTCGATTAATTCAAAGTCAATTTGCTTGTCATTTAAGTTAACCGCAAGCACTTTCACTTTCACCGCATCGCCTAGGCGATAGATGTTACCGAAGCTTTCACCGATAAGTCTTTGACCAATCGGATCAAATTGGTAGTAGTCGTTCGCTAGTGTTGAAATGTGCACCAAACCATCAATATGCAGCTCTGTCAGACGAACAAAGAAACCAAAGCTGGTCACGTTTGCAATAACACCATCCAACTCGTCGCCAACATGGTCTTGCATGTATTCACACTTCAACCAATCAGCCACTTCACGAGTTGCGTCGTCTGCTCGGCGCTCTGTCATCGAACATTGCTCACCATAGAAGTCCATGTCGTCAAACGAGTAGTGGTAACCGCCGGTTGGCGTCCAACGCTCCTGGTTACGGCCTTCTTCTTTAGCAATCAGGTACTTGATTGCGCGGTGCAACAGCAGGTCTGGGTAACGACGAATTGGCGACGTGAAGTGCGCGTAACGTTTCAGCGCTAGACCAAAGTGGCCAGCATTGTCTGCGTTGTAGACCGCTTGCTTCATTGAGCGCAGCAACATGGTTTGAATCAGCTCTTTGTCCTGACGTTCTGCGATTTGTTTTACCAAATCGGCATAGTCGGTTGGTGATGGCTCTAGACCACCTTTCAGATCCAGACCTAACTCACTTAGGAAGTCACGGAAACCTTGCAGACGCAGTTCACCCGGAGATTCGTGCACACGGTACAACGCTGGTTCTTTCGCTTTCTCAACATAAGACGCTGAAGCGATGTTCGCGAGGATCATACATTCTTCGATGATCTTGTGTGCGTCGTTACGAATCACTGGCTCGATGCTTTCAATCTTACGATCCGCGTTGAAGATGAACTTAGCTTCAACGGTTTCGAATTCGATCGCACCACGGTTATCACGCGCTTCTTTAAGTACTTTGTACATCGCGTGCAGCTCTTCAAGGTGAGGAACGACTGCGTGGTAACGCATACGTAGTTCTTCATCCCCTTCTAGAATCGCGCCCACTTTGTTGTAAGTCAGACGAGCGTGCGAATTCATCACGGCTTCGTAGTGCTTGTAGCCCGATAGTTTACCAGTGTCAGAGATGGTCATCTCACACACCATACACAAGCGATCTACCTGTGGGTTAAGTGAACACAAACCGTTTGATAGCACTTCAGGTAGCATTGGCACCACTTGCGATGGGAAGTACACAGAGTTACCACGGTTGATGGCTTCTTTATCCAGCGCAGAGTCTGTACGTACGTAATAACTTACGTCAGCAATCGCCACCCATAGACGCCAACCGCCACTCTTTTTCTTCTCACAGTAAACGGCGTCATCGAAGTCACGCGCGTCTTCACCATCGATGGTCACCAACGGTAAGTCACGCAGGTCGACACGACCTACTTTCGCTTCTTCTGGAACTTCTTCGCCCAGGTTTTCAATTTGCTTATCAACCGCTTCTGGCCAATCGTGTGGAATTTGGTGGGTACGAATTGCAATTTGCGTTTCCATGCCCGGCGCCATGTTTTCGCCAAGGACTTCAACCACTTTACCCATCATGCCTCGTGAGCGAGAGCCGCGATCAGTAATCTCAATCACGACCACGTTACCCATACGAGCACCCGCTTTGTGCTCATTTGGGATCAAAATATCTTGGCTAATACGAGAGTCATCAGGCACAACGTATGAGTAGCCGTATTCAAGGAAGAAACGACCCACAATCTGCGTATTACGTTCTTCTAAAACACGCACAAGACGACCTTCACGACGACCACGCTTGCTGTTGTCAGTTGGTTGCACCAACACGTAGTCACCATGGATGATGTGCTTCATCTGATGGTGCGGCATTACAATGTCATTATCCTTGCCGACACTGCCTTCAGGACGAACCCAACCATGACCATCTTTGTGGCCAATTACGTAACCTTTCACCATCTCTAGTTTTTCTGGTAGCGCATAGCACTGACGACGTGTAAACACGAGCTGTCCATCACGCTCCATTGCGCGCAGTCGACGGCGCAAACCTTCGTATTGTTCTTCACCTTCTAGCTTTAATGCTTCGAACAAATCATTGCGATTCATCGGTACGCCTGCTTCTTCTAGAAACTCAAGAATGAACTCTCGGCTTGGGATTGGATTTTCGTAATTTTTGGATTCACGATCTGCGAAAGGATCGTTTGGAATGTTGTCTGACATAGGCACGCCTATCTAGCAAGGAAGGTATAGAGCTAGTATATCCGAGTCTCTCGATAAGCTACAGAAATTGCTTTAAAAAAGAGTGTCAGTAAGAAGATTTATAAAGCGTTAAGAAGGCTAAGGACGAGCAAGTAAGATCAGCAGTTCTGAATTATCGCTCAGTAGCTCTTCAATCGTGCAGTCATCCAGTTCTGCAAGAAAGGCCAATTTCGCTTTCGCTAACTTTTCTTTTAGACGACATGCCGGCGTGATATGGCAGAATTCAACAGAGCAATTCACCAAATCTAATGGCTCTAAATCACGCACCACACCACCGACTGTGATTTCTTGCGGTGCTTTCATTAAACGAATGCCACCGTTTTTACCGCGCACTGTATGTACATAACCAAGCTGTCCAAGACGGTTGATCACTTTCACCATATGGTTACGTGATACACCAAATAAATCAGTCACTTCGGTAATATTTGTTAGCTCATTTTTTGGCAATGATGCCAAGTAGATTAAGGTTCTGAGCGCGTAGTCGGTAAAGCTGGTTAACTGCATATTGCTATCCTCTCTAATAGCAAAATTGTAATTCTTTTCTTGATCAAAAGATACATTTGAGATACAACTTTAAACATGCATTACAAATACAACTTTAAATAGGAATCCATTATGCTCAGCAACCAAACCATTGATATCGTGAAAGCAACCGCCCCACTTCTTGCTGAAACTGGCCCGAAGTTAACTGCTCATTTTTACGATCGCATGTTCACCCATAACCCTGAGTTGAAAGACATTTTCAACATGAGTAACCAGCGTAATGGTGACCAACGTGAAGCTCTATTTAATGCAATCTGTGCTTACGCAGCTAACATCGATAACCTACCAGCACTGCTTAGTGCAGTAGAGAAGATCGCCCACAAGCACACCAGTTTTATGATCACTAAAGATCAGTACCAAATCGTTGGCACACATCTACTTGCGACGATCGACGAGTTGTTCTCTCCGGGTCAGGAAGTGATTGATGCATGGGCAGAAGCTTACGGCGTGCTTGCAAATGTGTTCATTCAACGTGAAGAGCAAATCTACCAAGAGAATGCGGCACTTCAAGGTGGCTGGCGTGGTCTGCGTGAATTTGAGTTGGTGGGCAAGCAGCTTGAAAGTGAAAACATCTGTAGTTTTGTTTTCAAACCAACCGATGGTGAAGTGGTTTCTGAGTACAAACCGGGTCAATACCTAGGTATCTACATCAACAGTGATAAGTTCGAAAACCAAGAGATTCGCCAATACAGCCTATCCTCTGCGGCTCAAGAGAACACTTACCGTATCTCGGTGAAACGCGAACAAGGCGGCAAGGTCTCTAACTTCCTGCACGATGATCTGAACATCGGCGACAAAGTGCAGCTTGCAGCACCAGCAGGTGACTTCTTTATGGACGTAGATGCTTCTACACCAGTTGTTTTAGTGTCAGCGGGTGTCGGTCTAACTCCGACTCTATCAATGCTTGAGAGCCTTTCTGAGCACCAAGCGTCAGTAACCTGGGTGCATGCAGCAGAAAATGGTCAACAGCACGCATTCAAACAGCACGTAAACCAGCTTGTGAATGCAAAAGAAAACATGAACTCGTTGGTTTGGTACAACCAACCAACAGCAGATGACAAGATGGGTGAAGATTTCCACTTCAGTGGTTTTGTAAACCTGAAGGAAATTGAAGCCGCCCTTAAGCAAGACAACGTGCAAGTCTACTTCTGTGGCCCTGTTGGCTTTATGCAGCACGTCGCGAAGCAGCTGCTTGAGCTTGGTGTAGCGCAAGATCAATTCCACTACGAGTGCTTCGGCCCACACAAAGTCGTTTAATCACTCACGATTACGCTTCGGGAAAAACAACAAAGCCCACATGATGTGGGCTTTATTGTATGTATTGGCAGAGCTTTATGAAGTTACTGGTATTTTAAGAGTACATCTACCAGAAGGTGTCGCGGCGCTTAGCACGCGCAATAATGTTTTGTGGCATGCGTTGCTCAAGACCACTTCTCAGCATCGCAATACGTTTGTGCTTTCTTTGATCGGCAGTCACCGAATTATAAAGCCAACGGTAGGCATCTTCGTAGTCGAGCGGGCTACCGTAATCACGCAGCAATAGCTCGGCAAGATGAATACGCGCATTTAAGTTGCCCATTGCCGCCGCCTCTCGCAGGTATGGGATTGCACGTTCTTTATCTTGTTGGACTAAAGTACCGCGAGAGTAATAGCGACCTAGCTGCTCTAGTGCAGCTGGCAAACCTTGGTGGGCTGCGTTTTCCATGTAGTAAAGACCGAGTTCTACGTCTTGTTCTACACACACGCCCCACGCTAACATATCGCCATAAAGGAATTCATAAGACGGCAAGTTAATGCGCGTCGCACGTGCCACGATATCTTCTACCAACTGGCAGTTATCAGCGCGCACGCGCTCTAGGTGCTTATTCTGCTCAATAAGCTTTATAAGCTCTGCTTCGGTGTAGATGGGGACAGGCGCCCCTACATCGGCAACATTTGCCTTAGCCGATGTCGCACTCAGCATCAATAACAGTGAAGCAGCCACTGTTCGTAACTTCATAAATGTACTCTTTAAGGTATCTAAGAAACCAAAGATCAGCCAAGGATCTCCTCTGCTTGATAACCTTATCGGCAAAGGTCAGTTAAGCTTTAGGCAATTTTTGCCTCCTATTTAAGCTTAACGGCAAATATTTGCCACGGTGAGTCGCATTTTTCAGCAATGAACCTAACTCACAGATACAAAAAAGCCAGCGATAAACGCTGGCTTTTACAACTGTCTGAACAATCAGGAATTAAGCACCGTACGGGTGAACCTTGATGATTGTTTCGTTACGGTCAGGACCTGTAGAAATGATGTCTACTGGAACACCTGTTAGTTCTTCGATACGTTTGATGTAATCAAGAGCAGCTTGTGGAAGCGCATCGATTGATTTAGCACCAAATGTTGTCTCAGACCAACCAGGCATTGTTTCGTAGATTGGCGTTGCTTCTTCGAATGACTCAGCAGCCATTGGAGAAACTTCTAGGATAGCGCCATCTTTCATCTTGTAACCAGTACAGATCTTGATCTCTTTAAGACCATCAAGCACGTCTAGTTTAGTTAGGCACATACCTGTTAGAGAGTTGATTTGGATTGCACGACGCATTGCTACTGCATCAAACCAACCTGTACGACGTAGACGACCAGTCGTTGCACCAAACTCGTGGCCAACATCACCTAGGTGTTTACCAACTGGGTCTTGCTTATCTAGACCGTCGTATAGTTCTGTAGGGAATGGACCTGAACCAACACGAGTACAGTACGCCTTAGTGATACCAAGGATGTAACCGATGTGACGAGGACCGAAACCAGAACCTGCAGCAACACCACCAGCAGTCGTGTTAGAAGAAGTTACGTACGGGTAAGTACCGTGGTCGATATCTAGTAGCGTACCTTGAGCACCTTCGAACATAATTTTGTCGCCGCGCTTACGTGCTGCGTCTAGTTCGTCAGTTACGTCCATAACCATTGAAGTTAGTAGATCTGCGTAACCCATGCACTGCTCAAGAACTTCATCGTAGCTTACTGTGTCAGCTTTGTAGAAGTGCTCTAGTTGGAAGTTATGGAATTCCATTACTTCTTTCAGTTTCTCAGCGAACATTTCTTTATCGAAAAGGTCACCAACGCGTAGACCGCGACGAGCTACTTTATCTTCGTAAGCTGGACCGATACCACGACCCGTTGTACCGATAGCTTTCGCGCCACGAGCGATTTCACGCGCGTTGTCGATAGCGATATGGTACGGAAGAATTAGAGGACAAGCTTCAGAAACGAAAAGACGCTCACGTACTGGGATACCGCGCTCTTCAAGAGGCTTCATTTCTTTCAGAAGTGCTTCAGGCGATAGTACAACGCCATTACCGATAACACATTTTACGTTATCGCGAAGGATACCTGATGGAATTAAGTGAAGAACGGTTTTTTCACCGTCAATTACAAGTGTGTGACCTGCATTGTGACCGCCTTGGTAGCGTACCACGTATTTTGCATCTTCAGTTAAAAGGTCTACAATTTTACCTTTACCTTCGTCACCCCATTGGGTGCCTAGAACGACTACGTTATTTCCCATCTTTCCAAGTCTGATTGCTAGTTAAAAATGGATTCTAGCACCGAATCACTCTTCTTGCAGTCATTTTTTGTTCACAGAGTTGATACTAGAATGCAAACTCGCCAACCTTGTTCATTTCGAAATCACTACATCACTGATAATATTTACTTTTCATAACTCAACTAGGAATCATGATGTCTGAATCTATTTGGCTAGCGATAGGGCTAGTATTGATTGTTGAAGGTATTGGGCCGTTGGTCGCCCCAAATGGCTGGCGTAACATGGTGGCTCAGTTGAGTGAACAACCTGATAACCATTTACGTCGCATTGGTGGCTGCTTAGTAGTGGCCGGTGCTGTCATCGCTATCATGATGAGTTAATCGCACTTCTGAATCCTATTTCAAGTCTGTTTAGCACACACCGATAGGTGCAAAATAGAGATACAAAAAAGGCTCCATCACGGAGCCTTTTCAATTTGCTTGAACGCTGAGCTTATTTCGCTTCTGCGCCTTTCGCATTGTTCATGTATTGGAAGAATTCACTCTTCGGATCCAGAACAAGGATGTCACTCTTAGAGCTGAACGATTTCTCGTAAGCCTTTAGAGAGCGTAGGAAGCTGAAGAACTCAGGAGCTTTATTGTACGCGTCTGCGTAGATCTTCGCCGCTTCTGCATCTGCTGCACCTCGTGTTACACGAGCTGTTTTGTCTGCTTCTGCAAGAATCGTTGCCACTTCAAGCTCAGCTTGTGCACGGATGACTTCTGCTTTCTCACGACCTTGAGAGCGGAACTTACGCGCTACTGACTCACGTTCTGCACGCATACGACGGTAAATCGACTCACTGATTTCATCAGGTAGGTTGATTTTCTTAATACGAAAATCAACAACCCTAACACCAAGGTCTTTCATCGCACTTTCTCGCGTATCGCTGAGAACTTCAGACATAATCACATCACGTTCACCATCAATTTCTAGAGCTTTAAGAGCGGCTTCAGTCGTTAGTTCACCTTCAACTTCGCCGACCAAATCTTGGCTCTTCTTACGTGGCCCTGAAATAATCTGCTTGATTTCACGCGAACCAATTTCTGAACGTAAAACGTCAGTTACTTTACGCTCTAAAAGTGCTTCAGCTGTCAGCGTGTTACCGCCACCAGTCGCTAGATAGTAACGACCGAAATCTTCAATACGCCACTTCGCGTAGGTATCGATGATTACGTCTTTTTTCTCAGACGTTACGAAACGGTCAGCACGGCCATCCATTGTTTGGATACGTGCGTCCAGTTTTTTAACACGATCGAACAGCGGCATTTTAAAATGCAAACCCGGCTCGTAAATTCGAGTGATGTCGTTATTGTCTTTTAAGACACGACCGAATCGAACCACAATACCGCGTTCACCTTCAGGAATCACAAACAGTGACATCAGCATTAATGCCAGTGCGATGACCAGTACAGGGATCATTAACTTACGCATTCTTAGTATCTCCCTTGACGTGTACCAGTTGAACGAGACTGCGTGTTCGAAGTGTCTTCTTGCGAACGCTCAGATTCCAATTGGATATGATCGTACGTTGAAGTCGATTTCGATTTACGTTTAGTGTCTGTTTGACCATCTTGACCAGCCAATTTATCAATTGGAAGGTAAAGAAGGTTACCGCTAGATTCAGAGTCAATCAGCACTTTCGATGTGCTTGAGTAAACCTCTTCCATAGTGTCTAGGTACAGACGGTCACGAGTTACACCCGGTGCCGCTTGGTATTCAGGTAGTAGTTTTTCAAACTGAGCTACTTGACCAAGTGCTTCGTTAGTTACACGCTCGTTGTAACCTTGCGCTTCTTTCTTCAAACGCTCTGCACGACCAGTTGCTTTAGGCAAGATTTCGTTCTTGTAAGCTTCTGCTTCACGGATGAAACGCTCTTCATCCTCACGTGCTGCGATTGCATCATCAAACGCATCTTTCACTTGCTCTGGCGGACGCGCAGACTGGAAGTTCACGTCAACAATCACGATGCCCATATCGTAGCTATCGATGATTTGGTTTAGCGTTTCTTGTGTCGTTTGACGGATTTGCTGACGACCACTTGTTAGGATGCTATCCATCAGTGAGTCACCAATTACCGCACGTAACGCAGAATCCGTTGCTTGACGCAAGCTGTCATCTGCATTGGTTACGCGATATAGATATTTGTATGGGTCAGCAACACGGTATTGAACGTCCATCGCTACCGTTACTACGTTTTCATCTTTAGTCAGCATTAGACCTGATGCACGTAGCGAACGAATCGCTTGCACGTTAACCGCTTCGTATTCGTCGATAAAACGAGGACGCCAGTTCAGACCTGGGTCCACGATACGGTCGTATTTACCTAAACGCAGTACGACACCGCGCTCTGCTTCACCGATGGTGTAAAAGCCAGCGAAGAACCATACCGCAATCGCGATAACTGCAATGACACCAAAGCCAATCGCACTACCGCCACCGCCGATAGGTGAACCACCGCCGCCGCCTTTTTTACCAAATTTGCCACCCAGCTTTTGACTCAGTTTGCTGAACACTTCATCTAAATCTGGCGGACCTTGATCTCGGCCACCAGGACGCTGGCCACCACGATTATTATTACCCCAAGGGTCATTATCGCGGCCATTGTTGCCGTTGTTATTTCCAGGCTCATTCCACGCCATTAGAAAGCTCCATCATTTGATATGACGTTATACTGTAGCAGTCCTTTAAGTGACTATAAAGTCGACTAAAACTGCCCCTTCTCTTTTTTCAAGTCTAGACCAATCTACCTGTTGCATTCGAATATTGATCAACAAGTTACCTTCCTGGTCATATTCCTCACGTTGAATACACTTCATTTGGAAGAATGTACTACGGAATCGTCCTTGATACTGTGGAGGAATTCGCAACTGATGCTCAACCATTTGCGACGCTAAACGCTCGGTCAGCGCGTCAAACAGAAGATCAATGCCTAATCCGTCCATCGCGGAAACCCAGACCGTACGAGGCACGCCTTCCTCATCACGTTCTATACGTGGTTTCTGCTCTTCTAGATTGTCAATCTTGTTCATTACTACGAGTGTCGGCACTTCATGTGCGTCGATCTCTTCTAAGACTTCATGAACAGCTTGAATATTCTCACGAAAACGCTCGTCACTGGCATCAACAACATGTAACAAAATGTCAGCTTCTTGCGTTTCCTGCAAGGTCGCTTTGAAGGCTGCAACCAAATCGTGAGGCAGGTGTCGGATAAAACCAACGGTATCTGCAAGTATTGCAGGCCCTACATCTGCTAACTCTATCTTACGTAAAGTTGGGTCAAGAGTAGCAAACAGTTGATCTGCCGCGTAAACGCCAGCTTCTGTAATACGGTTGAAGAGTGTCGACTTACCCGCGTTGGTGTAGCCCACGAGAGAAACCGTTGGGATTTCAGCTCGGTTTCGGGCACGACGCCCTTGTTCACGCTGCTTCGCGACTTTTTCAAGACGACGAAGGATAGCTTTAATTCTGTCACGCAATAAACGACGGTCGGTTTCTAACTGGGTTTCACCTGGCCCACGTAGACCGATGCCGCCTTTCTGCCTTTCAAGGTGCGTCCAACCGCGAATTAAACGAGTAGAAATATGACGAAGTTGGGCTAGCTCGACTTGCAGCTTACCTTCGTGTGTTCGTGCTCGTTGAGCAAAGATATCGAGGATGAGACCGGTGCGGTCGAGAACTCGACATTTGCACAGTGCTTCGAGGTTACGTTCTTGGGCAGGAGAGAGGGAGTGATTAAAAATCACAATTTCAGCACCAGTTAATTGTACCGCAGTAGCAATTTCTTGCGCCTTACCCTCTCCGACATAGTATTTCGGGTGTGGGGATTGACGACTGCCAGTCACAACTTGCAGCGCCTCTACCCCAGCAGAAGAAACCAGCATTTCGAATTCAGCCAGATCTTCCCATTCACCTTCTTGCGTGAAGTTGATATGAACAAGTACGGCTCGCTCACCGGATTCATAACGGTCAAACAAGCAATCAACTCCTTATTTTAGCAATACTAAATGAAGAATTAATCTTCAGACTTCTCTTGTGGACGGTCACCTTGAGGACGATCACCACTGTGGTGGCTCACTGGACGAGCCGGAACAACGGTAGAGATTGCGTGCTTGTACACCATTTGGTTAACAGTGTTCTTCAATAGGATCACGAACTGATCGAAAGATTCGATCTGACCTTGCAGTTTGATACCGTTCACAAGGTAGATAGATACCGGGATACGCTCACGACGTAGCGCATTTAGGAATGGGTCTTGTAGAGATTGCCCCTTAGCCATTTTATTTTCCTTATTTAATTTGTAGTTGTAATTATTTAGCTAGTGGTGCAATGCAAAAGGTACTGCTTTTTGCATCTGAGCTAAACGAATCAAAAATGCACTCTAAGTAATTAGCAGCATAGTATAAAAACCGCCAATAACAGATCCTTTGAGAGTGCGTTCACGCAAAAACGATCACATTATACACAGCTATCTCAATCAGATGCTATTGCTTCTGACATGGTTTCAAGTGCCTGTTCAATGTTATCGCTATCCAACCAAGTTAAATCATTCCAGCTGCGTAACCAGGTGATTTGACGCTTGGCCAATTGACGAGTTGCACATATGCCACGAAAAACGGCTTCGTCGCGTGTGCAGTCCCCATCTAAGTACTCCCACATCTGTCTGTAGCCGACGCAACGGATAGAAGGAAGATCAGGGTGAAGATCTTTGCGCGCATACAACGCTTTCATTTCCTCTTCAAAACCCGCTTCCATCATCTTATCGAAACGTAGTTCAATTCGACGGTGAAGTTCTGCCCTGTCCTTGGGAGCTATTGCAAACTGTTTGACTCGGTAAGGCAAGCTGTCGCCTTTTGTTTGAGTCAACTCAGTAAGAGTTTTACCTGAAATGCGGAATACTTCCAATGCCCTAGATAAACGTTGAGGATCATTAGGATGGATTCTCGCAGCTGACACAGGATCAATCTCTTTCAGCTCATCGTGCAACACCGACCAACCTTTAGTCAATGCCTCTTGCTCAATTTGCTGACGAATTTCAGGATTTGCAGCAGGAAGTGGTGATAAGCCTTCAAGTAAGGCTTTGTAATACAACATGGTTCCGCCGACTAGTAGCGGAATTTTTCCTTCTGCAACAATGTCATCCATTGCCTGTAGTGCATCACGACGGAAGTCCGCCGCAGAGTATGATTCACTTGGATCAAGAATATCGATAAGACGATGTGGCGCTAGGCTCAGTTCGCGTTCATCAGGTTTCGCCGTTCCAATGTTCATGTCTTTGTAGATCAACGCCGAATCCACGCTGATGATCTCAACCGGAAACTTTTGACGAAGGCGAATCGCTAGTTCTGTTTTACCTGATGCGGTTGGCCCCATTAGGAATAGCGCCAAAGGTAGTTTGTCTGTCATGGTCTTAATTTGGCAATCGTGGCAGAGAAATCAACAGCAGACACAAATTTTGTGTCTTCTAATGGCAATTGACCATGTCTTAACTGTTCAAGTTCCGCAATAATTTGAATGGCTTCGGAAAGAGTATAGTGGCTCTTAACAGTGGTGACCTGCAAAGCAAGCCAATCTATCAGCTCTGATAACAGCTGAGCCGTTGCTCCCTCTCCCCTCACGCGAGTTTGCGCGTAAGATAACAGATCTGGTATCAAATTTTGTAAGTTTTGTTGACGCAGTGGTGATGGCACGCCCATAACCATCAGAGCTTTATCATTTCTCGCTTTAAGCTGGATACCCAGCTGAGCAAAGTCTTGCTGATAATCCTGCGCGAGCTGAACCATCTCCGGCTCTAGCTTCACCGATAATGGCACCAGTAACGGTTGAGCTTTTAACGCTCCATCGCTCGGTGTGAGCTGACCTTTGGTTCGATAGAACTCTGCTCTTGGCAGTGCAACCAAAGCTACACCACTATCGCTGCTCATCAAGACAAACTGCTCGTCCACCACAGCCAGCGCTTTACTTAATGCTGTAACTGGCGGTAAAGCAGCTTCTGCCGATGTGCTAACTGACGCTTTTGGAGCTTCTTTTTGAGGCTCAAAATCTGGCGTTTGAAGCAATTCATGATAAGCGCGCACTTCTTGTTTACTTGGCACAGACTCAGCATGACGTTGTTCTCTGTTAGAACTTGGTTTAGGCGCAGGTTTTGATTCAACCCAATCTGTTCGTCTGAAAGAATCTGCCGGACGTGCTTCTCGCACAGAAGCATCACTTGACGCCCTATCGCGAGGTTTCGATTCATAGTCTGAACGCCCTGGATAAGCCGGAGTGTTATCAATCGCTTGATATACACGTTCTGGCACAGATGAACTGGCCTGCTCCGGTTTACTTACTGGCTCCGGCAAACTTGCTGCTTCAGGAGCAGACATCATCGTCTCAAATGGTTCTATCGGCTGGGCAGGATCTGCATGGTGGAACGCGGATTCGTTTACGTGTGGTTTATCTATCACCGAGCTTTGCGCAAGCGCATCTGCCAAAGCTTGATAGATAAAGTCATGCACTAAGCGGGCTTGATGGAAACGCACTTCATGCTTGGCTGGATGCACGTTAACATCCACTTGGTGCGGGTCGAGCTCAATAAACAATACATACGCGGCGAACTGATCCGGCTTTAAGCTGGTTTCGTAACTTTGGCGAATCGCGTGGTTAATCAACTTGTCACGCATCATGCGACCATTCACGTAGCAGTATTGTAAGTCACTCTGCTGTCTCGCCCCTTCTGGCGTGGTAATCCAGCCATGCAGCTTGAGACCTTGATGCTCCAATTCGATACGTAGCATATTACGCACAAAGGCATTACCACATACTGCAGCAATACGCTTTTCGGTCTGAAGCTGATTCTTTGCCGCACGGTATTGGCGAATCATTTTGCCGTTATGACGCACGTTGATAGTGACATCAAAGCGGCTCAATGCAATACGCTTCAATAATTCATCGATATGAGCAAATTCAGTTTTCTCGGTACGGAGGAATTTACGGCGAGCGGGGGTGTTAAAAAACAAATCGAGCACTTCAACCGACGTACCAATTGGGTGTGCCGTCGGCTGGAGTTTAACCTTCATGTCACGCCCTTCCGAGTAGGCACTCCACGCTTGTTCTTGCGCTGCCGGGCGAGAAGTCATGGTTAAGCGCGATACCGAACTGATACTCGCTAGCGCCTCACCACGGAAACCCAAACTCATGATGGCTTCAAGATCGTCCAATGTGTGGATCTTAGAGGTGGCATGACGACTCAACGCCAGACCTAACTCATCTTTCACAATCCCTTTGCCGTTGTCGCGCACGCGAATCAGCTTGGCGCCCCCTTTCTCGATATCAATATCAATTCGAGTGGCACCAGAGTCGAGACTGTTTTCTACCAGTTCTTTCACGACAGAGGCGGGTCTTTCAACCACTTCCCCTGCTGCGATTTGGTTTGCCAGCCGAGCAGGCAAAATCTTAATGGTCATGATGAGTTATAAGCTCACTTATTTATTTGGAATGATCAGCACCTGTCCTACGGCGAGTTCATCAGAACGCAGGTTATTCGCTTTGCGGATGCTGGATACACTCACGCCGTATTTCGACGCAATCTTACCTAGGTATTCACCACGAGCGACTTTATGCTTGCGGATTGGCTTGTCTTTCACTGCGACCGTGATCTTCAATTTCTGGCCAACCCAAACTGTGTCTGATTTCAGATTGTTCTCGCGACGAATATCCGCAATCTTCACTTTGTAATGGCTAGCGATCTTACCGAGGAACTCACCCGACTTAACGGTATGTGTGATCGTCTCGGTTTCGACGGTATTTGGGGTATTCGGTACAGAAACAGAAGCAGCGCCAGTACCAGGAATTTTCAACTTCTGACCAACCGCCAAACCGCTTGATTTAAGCTTGTTCGCGCTCATGATTGCTTTGGTCGATGTTCCGTATTTCTGAGCAATCACAGACAACGACTCACCACGCTTCACTGTGTGAACCGAAGGCTTAGAAGAAGACGAGAACACCGTACCTTCTGGCGGGTTATCTTTCAGGTATTGCACTACCGCTTTAGTGATCGCTCGCGCTAACTTGTCTTGGTGAGAGCGTTGGAACAGCAATTTCTCTTCCGTTGGGTTCGAGATAAAGCCTGTTTCAACCAACACAGACGGAATCTGCGGAGAGCGCAAAACTGCCAAGCTGGTATTGATTGGTTTCGAGTTGTGTAGACGAGCCACTTTGCCCATCTCACCTAGAATGTTTGTCGCTAATTTATAGCCTTCCTTCTGCGAATGGCTGAACTGAAGATCTAATAAGGTTTGGTTGACGTTGCGGTCATTTGAATTACTCACAAACGCCGTACCCGATCCGCCGAGCAATTCAGATTGTCTCTCGTGGTTTTCGACCCAACGTGAAATTTCAGTGTTTGCACGACGCGTGTTCAATACGAACACCGAACCACCGCGCGGCTTTGGTGAAGTAAACGCATCAGCGTGGATTGAAATCAATAAGTGTGCATTGTTCTCACGAGCAATTGCAACGCGTCGGTTGAGGTTAACAAAGTAGTCACCGCTGCGCGTCATCCGTGTTTTGATCCCCGGTACTGCATTTAATTGAGCAGAAAGCTTGCGAGAAATGCTCAGTACCGCGTCTTTTTCGTATTTGCGGCGTGATGGTCCAATCGAGCCTGGGTCTTCGCCACCGTGACCTGGGTCAATCACGATAAGAATTTCTTGTGCACGTTGCACCGTGCTCATGTCTTTGCTCGGTGTCGTAGGCTTACTCGGTTTAGTCGCACTGGTTGCTGGTGTGGATTTCTTTGCACCATGTGGCAAATCGATCACTAAGCGGTGGCCATATTGTCCCGCAGGTGTTGGTTTAAGCGTGAATAGCTCCGCTTTAACATTCTTCTTCAGCTCGAACACCAAACGGAATGTGTCTTTGTTGGGCGGCGAACTCTTACGAACGCGCTTTAACACTGGGCTGTCGGTTACCGTAACAGGCAACTTAGCTTGCATAGAGGTGTTTTTGAGATCCACCACTAAGCGATCCGGGCTAGATAAAGAGAAATAGGAATAGTCAGCTTCCGCATTCAGATCGATGACGACACGAGTCTCATCAGGTGAAGGCCAAACTCGGAAGCTTTTTACGACGTTAGCAAATGCTAAATTGGGGATGATAAGGAGAAAAGTGGCGACAAATGCCGCCACTACTCTAAATTTTGAAAGACTCAACATAGCTCCAATCGACTGAGTAACTGCACACCATATTCATTGTTCGCCGTTAATTCGGCTACGCGCTGCTCGCCCTGGTAGCGAATATCCACATCAAGATCCGGTTGTGGCAGCATTCCTTGCCCTTTTTCTGGCCATTCCACCAAACAAATCGCATCATCCGTGAAGTAATCGCGAATCCCCATGAATTCTAACTCTTCCGGATCAGCCAGTCGGTAAAGATCAAAGTGGTAAACTTGCCACTTATCCAATTGATAAGGTTCAACCAAAGTATAGGTCGGGCTTTTTACATTTCCTTGATGACCAAGAGCACGGACAAAACCACGACTGAAGGTTGTTTTACCTGCACCCAGATCGCCATGCAAATAAATGGTGGTTTGTTGAGAACAAAGCTGAGCCAATGCGGTGCCCAGTGCTACCGTTTCATGCTCATCTTTAAGATTAAATTGTTTCGTGCTCATTGATGTTTCTCTAACTAATGATCGTTGACTATATAAAAATCAAAAGAACAGGAATAGTAAACTGTGTTGGTTTTGAGAGACAAGCTCTCAAATGTCATATATGCGAAAAAATGACCAAAAAAGACAAAACCTAATTACCTGATTCTATTGAGTGCATAAGCAAAATTACTCATGCCTACGTCAACTTTTGATGACTTGGTTTCAAAACCTATTTCTCGACTTTCTGTCTAGACTTTCTGGTGGCGCCCATTCATAAGATCCGGTAAGATCCGCCCCCCTTTTATCTCGGTGATAAAACATGAACTACGAACAACTCGCTCAACAAATCAAAATTTGGGGTAAAGAGCTCGGCTTCCAGAAAGTCGGTATCTGCGATGTTGATCTTAGTGAACATGAGGCCGCTCTGCAAAAATGGCTTGATGCTGGCTATCATGGCTCTATGGACTGGATGGCTCGTCACGGCATGATGCGCGCCAGGCCAAATGAACTTCTACCGGGAACAGTACGCGTCATCAGCGTGCGCATGGATTACCTACCACCAGAAGCCAAGTTTGCTTCCAATTTGGCAAATAAGAACCACGCATACATCAGTCGCTATGCGCTTGGCCGTGATTATCACAAGTTGGTCAGAAAGCAGCTTAATAAACTTGGCAAACTTATTGAACAAGAAGTCGGCCAATATGGCTATCGCCCCTTTGTCGACTCAGCCCCTATCCTTGAACGCCCACTCGCTCAAAAAGCCGGGTTAGGCTGGACGGGCAAGCACTCTCTGATCTTGGATAAGGACTGTGGCTCTTGGTTTTTCCTTGGCGAGTTACTGATCGACTTACCATTACCAGTAGACGAACCAAGTGTTGACCAATGTGACAAGTGTAAAGCGTGCATCACATCATGCCCGACACAAGCAATCGTCGATGAAAAAGTCGTGGATGCTAGACGATGTATCTCGTATCTCACTATCGAATTTGATGGTGTTATTCCTGAAGAGTTCCGCAAGCCGATGGGAAATCGCATCTACGGGTGCGATGACTGCCAACTCGTTTGCCCTTGGAATCGATACGCAGACATAACCGAGCAAGAAGACTTCCATCGCCGCGACAGTTTTGAAGACCCAGATCTCGTCACCATGTTTAATTGGGATGAACCAACTTTCCTAAAACAAATGGAAGGTTCTGCGATTCGTCGTATTGGACACTTGCAATGGTTGCGTAATATTTCTGTCGCACTTGGTAATACAGAATACAGCCAAAGAACGATTGACGCTCTAGAGGCCCGTCGTGGTGAAAGTGAGTTACTGGATGAACATATTAATTGGGCTCTAGGACAACAACTCAGCCAAATTCCTACCGCTGAATCAGACTCTATCGAGACGAAGAAGAAGCGTTTAATTAGAATCGTCGAAAAAGGCCTTCCGAGAGACGCATAACGCGTAGCTCATATGCAAGAGATTGAAAACTCTTTTTACATGATCAATTTATGACCTTGTTCTCAATTCTGTAATGTGGAAAAAAATTAGAGAATTGCAAGATTTCAGGGAAGAGAAAAAAGTTAAACACAACCTGAAGAAATGATTAGGATCAAAAAAACACAAAATAATGATCCTGATTTAACGCACCCGATCCGCAATAAAATAAAGTTTACCTTTAAAAAACATACACTTATGCAATAAAGGGAAACTTTCATGGCTTTTGCATAAAGAAAAGATCTTTCTTTCTAGCCCATGAAATCCAAGCTGAAAACACTTTATCAACCAACTTATCCACAGAGCAAGATATGTGGATAACTCTGTTAATTAATAAGTAGAAAGCACTCCGAACACCAGAATATTCGCTGCTCAGACAAGTCGTCTCATGTTTAAAACACAAAAGAAATCGTCCGACATCGACTGATGCGGATTAAAATATTATTTTTCAGGGGTTCATGCTTCGCAGCATTATGAAAAGAGCGATGTGAATTGGTTGCGGGAGCCGGATTTGAACCGACGACCTTCGGGTTATGAGCCCGACGAGCTACCAAGCTGCTCCATCCCGCGTCCGTGTATTATCGATTAATACGATAATAGAAACTGGAGCGACACACGAGGTTGCCCTATCTATAACAGAAAGGCGTGACCTCAACCTTGACAAGTTTTTACTCTATAAATGAGCGAGTGTCGCAATTCATTGTTAAGCACAATGAAAGCTATAAAGCTGGAGCGACACACGAGGTTCCCTATTCATAATAGAAAGGCGTGACCTCAACCTTGGCAAGGTTGCGCTCTACCAACTGAGCTAGTGTCGCAATGTCACTGTTAAGCACAATGAGGGCTATCAAATTGGAGCGACACACGAGGTTCGAACTCGTGACCTCAACCTTGGCAAGGTTGCGCTCTACCAACTGAGCTAGTGTCGCAATGTCATTGTTAAGCACAATGAAGGCTATCAAATTGGAGCGACACACGAGGTTCGAACTCGTGACCTCAACCTTGGCAAGGTTGCGCT
>NZ_JAADJW010000051.1:0-23198 GCF_010092875.1 Vibrio sp. LB10LO1 | reverse complement strand
AACACCTTAACGTCTCAGATATGGTTGCTCAAGCGGCGTCATTGCAACACCTTAACGTCTCAGATATGGTTGCTCAAGCGGCGTCTTTACAACACCTTAGCGTCTCAGATATGGTTGCTCAAGTAGAGTCTTTACAGCACCATGGTATTTTCAACTCTGTAATAGATGTGGCATCGCTAAAGCGATTTGACACTTTAAACTCTTTATATACCGAACAAGAGTTAACCGAGTTTTCAGAAGCATTATCAGAAGTTGGTAATAGCCTTCAACGAGACACAACGTCTAATATGGATGAAACGAAAGGAGTACAAAGAGTACCTGTATTTCTTTTGTTGTTTCTCAAATATATATTTAATTATATTGTGATGCCGTTGGTTGTAGCGACATATTTACAACCACTATTGACAGACTTTCTTAAAGAAAGTGATGAACCGCTTCGAGTACAGAAAAATACGATCAAAAAATTACCTCAGAAAAATGGTATAGAGACTACACCCGCAAACAGGTTTATAAGCGGTAATGGTGTTCGGTTAAGAATCGCTGCGTCTACAAAAGTTGAAATCATTACACATTTAGAATTTGGTCAGTTGGTGAATGTTCTGGAGAAAGATCGGAGTTGGGTTAAGGTTGCTGTGCCTCAAAAGAATGGAGAGCCATTGGAGGGATGGGTGCTAAATGAGTATACAGAACGGTTCAAGTAATTAAGCTAACAAACAATTTAAGAGTGATTCAGCACGCTTGGCATTTTTGGTTTGGGTTAAGTTTTGTGATTAAGGTGTCTAATTTGAGTTTTGTGGTAGCGTGCTTCACACCTTAATTGGGCGTTAGTTCCCCAGAGGAAGCAATCAATCCGTAGGGAATTTTTGTTTCTGGTGTAGTACACGCATAACTCGGATGATATCGCCCTCAATCCAGTAAGAGACAATCATCGAAATCTCAGGAATGATGAGTAATCGTCCGCGGATGCCATCTCGTTGCACACCCATTAAAGGTTGTTCAAGCAAGTTTTCTACTTTTGCTTCAATGAGGTTGTCAGTTTTTTCTGCCGCATCAGGGTTGAAGTCATAGAGAAACTCGAAGATCTTTTCACGATCATTAAGTGACTCTTCTTCCCATAAAATCATTGCTTACCTCGATTACGGATTCTGGCTTTGCGCTCTTCCATTCGAGACTTAGCCGTTTGGTGCTCAACGAAAACAGATTTTCCTGAGTCAAACTTCTCAAATGCTAGGTTTACTTGTTCAGTTAGCCATGCATCGTGAGATAATGTTTTTCTTTGTTGTTCAGCGAGTTGCTCAGTAAGTTCACGGCAAGCATCACTTAGAGTTCGACCTTGGCTCTCAGCCATTTGTTGAGCTAGGCGTTTTGTTTCTTCATCAACACGAAATTGAATTCTAGTGTCCATGATATATTCCTTTGTTGGTGTGTGTACAAATGTTAGCACTAGGCTTTGAGATGGGCAACTAACAAACAATTTAAGAGTGATTCGGCACGCGTGGCATTTTTACTATGCGTTGGTTCTAGTGATTAAGGTGGTATGCGGGAGCATCGTATTGCGTGCCTCACACCTTAATTGGGCGTTAGGCGAATGGAGTAAATAATGAGATTTTTGATTGTTATTATGGGGATGTTTTCTGCATTAGCAGCGACGGCAGAAGAGACTCGATGTGGATGGCTTGAAAATCCTTCTCCTGCCAATATGTGGTTGATTGATCGCGATGGATCGTGGGATATATCAGTCCAAGGTACTTCAAGTGCATTGGACGATAAATCGATGGAACTGCTTTATCAAGCGACTGCAAATGAAAATGAATTTGTTAGAACAAATCGAAGCTATGGTTTTAGTTGTGCTTGTTTAACAGTGGACGTAGACGAAGAGAAAAATTCGATTACAACAATCCATAAATCCAAGCAGTTACCTTTAAAGCAGTGTTTAGAAGACATATCCATAACGAAAGATATTCCACTGCCTTTTAAGTAATTCGCCTAACAAATTGTTCAAGAGGGATTCGCAACGCGTGGCATTTTTACTATGCGTTAGTTTTAGTGACTAAGGTGGTATGCGGCGGCTTCGGTATTGCGTTGCTCACCCCTTAACAAGGCGTTAGGTTTCTCCGCGGGAAACATCGAATTCGAGGATTTTAGATCATGGATTATGAAGCGAAGCTACGACTTGCTCACAAAGAGTTAAATGATAAAGGCGTTTGGAAGTCGAACTACAATCCACCAATTGTAAAGTGGCTACGTAAACTTGGAATGTGTTTTCCGCCACCTTATTACCAAAGTTATTTTGCAAACGTTATGCTTTGTGTGACTTTCTTTGCTCCTGTATGGGGAATCTTCCAATGGTTTCTTGTGTGGAACGAGCTAGGTAAACCAGTTTTAGAAGCCGTTTTCATCTCGTTACTTGCTGGCACTTTGTTTGGCTTTATTATGGCAACCTTCTACTACATTAGACGTAAGCAATTAAATCTAACAGATTGGGGTTCATTGGGAGAATAAGCCCAAAACCTAACAAACTGTTCAAGAGGGATTCGCAACGCGTGGCATTTTCATCATGCGTTGGTTTTAGTGTTTAAGGCGGTATGCGGCGACTTCGGTATTGCGTTGCTCACCCCTTAACAGGGCGTTATATGCTTTCAAGTTTCAAACAATAAAAGGACTTAAAAATGATTCTAAATCACGTCTCAGTTGGCGCTTCTGATGTGGTAAAAGCGGTTGGTTTTTATGACTCAGTTCTTTCTACGTTGTCTATTAAGCGTGCTCACTATATAGAAAATATCGCAGCGGCTTATGGTGAAAACTTTGAATTTTGGGTCGGCAGCCCCTGTGAAGGAAAAACTACATCAAGTAATGGTGCTCATATTGCTTTCAATGCGCCTTCAAAAGAAGCTGTAGACCAATTCTATGCTACAGCAATTGAATTGGGTGGTTCATGTGCAGGTAAGCCAGGCTTAAGACCTGAGTATGGTGAGACTTACTATGCAGCGTTCGTACGTGACTTAGACGGAAACAAGATCGAAGCCGTTTCAATGTAGCTTCGAGTACGCATATAACAAACTGTTTAAGAGTGATTCGCAACGCGTGGCATTTTTACTGTGCGTTGCGTTTAGTGTTTAAGGAGGTATGCGGCGGCTTTGATATTGCGTTGCTCACACCTTAACAGGGCGTTATGGCAATTTCACACAGTAGCAAAACATCAAATATGGAAACGGAATGAAAAGAGTTAAGTATGACTTTCCTGAGGAAGGGGAATCGAAAGCTACGATACTGTTAATTCATGGGACTGCTCCTATCTATTTCGATGGAAAAATTCCCGCATGTTCTACCAATTACAAATTGGGCAGCATGCCGACCTATGAAATGCTGGCCAATGAGCTAACGAAGCGAACTTTTTCCACTCTTCGATATTTGAGAGATGGAGTATATCAAGATGAAGTAAGATGGGATGAATATATAGATGTAGATCACTACCAAATAGTGACTCAACTTCAAACCATTGTAAGTGAAATGCCATCGGACAAGCCGAAAATTTTATTTGCATTTAGTGGTGGGAGTATTCATGTCTCTAAATTAGATTTATCTGACGTCGCGGGTGTTGTTATCGTCGGTGGGCTTTCTACTAATCGGTTTCACAATGCAGCTATGAATGTCAGCAACAAGGAAGAGTGGCAAGATTTTCAAAAAGAAGTCGAAAGTTTTAAAACTCTCTCAGAGCCCGAGATAGACAAAATCAATAAGCCGAACGGGGACGGACCACTAAAACGTTTTTGGCAAGAAATCATGTTGAACGACAATTGGACGTATTTCCAAAAATACGTACATATTCCCATGCTAATTCTCCATGGTTCCGATGATGTTGAAGTTAACAGAAGCCAAGCTCGTCTATGGAAGGAACTGCTGCCGTTTCATAATATTAAGTCTGTAGAAATTAATGGTGGTGATCATTTTCTGAATACATCTTACGAATCAGGGGCATCGATTATTTCGCGTGAGATCGGAAGTTGGGTTGCTGAGAATGGCATAGTATAGCGAAATTACCATAACAAATTGTTCAAGAGTGATTCGGCACGCGTGGCATTTTTACTATGCGGTGGTTTTCGTGATTAAGGCGGCATGCGGAAGCATCGGTATTGCGTGCCTCACACCTTAACAAGGCGTTAGAAATAAAAAATAAATATGAGTTGGCTTTATGTTAGAAAAATTAGTTTATAAATATAGTAATACACCGTTCACTCCTAAAATGAAGTTTCATCAAGAGAATGGTGAGAAACTAGAACAAGTTTTTAGGTTCTCAAGCGCAAAAGGATATTTAGATGAATATCTGAACTTTTATAAGTCACTCGATGATTTTGAAAGTGTCATTAGATTATCTTGTTTAGGAATCTTTGAATTTTCTTATGGTGGGAAAGCAATCCGTGTTCGACATCCACATCAACAACACTATAAAAATTTTATGGGTGAAGATCGTGGCATAGAAGTATCAAAGTTACACGATATGAGCACTAAACTGTTGAATTGCTCATTTGTACTTTCTCAAACTGAAAGCTTTGAGGACATTTTTGAGATTGTTAAACGTGAAAAGGTACATGGCTTTGGTCCGTTGGCAATATATGATACTTCGGTGCGAATTGGTGCCTCAAGAAATATCGCTCCTACTTCTGTATACCTGCACGCTGGTGCACAAAGAGGTATGACGAATCTTGAAGATAAGGCACTAGTATCTTCCGGAGTTTCTGAAAAAATTAGTGTTCCTTTAAGTGATCTACCTGATGCGCTACAGCCTCTTCACCCGATTCAAATTGAAAACTTTTTGTGCTTGTATAAGGATGAATTTAAATCCTTAGAACCGCGTGAGATTTATTTCTAACAATCTGTTTAAGAGTGATTCGCAACGCTTGGCATTTTTGCTATGCGTTGCGCTTAGTGTTTAAGGTGGCATGCGGCGGCTTCGGTATTGCGTTGCTCACACCTTAACAGGGCGTTAGGCTATTGAGGAGAATTTGAGCTTGAAAACAGTTTGCGTAGCTCTAAGTATGTTGCTTATTTCATCGCCTGTATATGCAGCAGTCTTTCCTGATTTTCAGGGGCATTATGAGCGGTATAACAATGATCAATTGGATACTGACACTGCCTTTATTGACTTGACTAAGGTGGGTTCGAACACATACGAACTATCTGGTACATCAGTTTGGGTAGGTGACTCTTCTTCTGGCCTTGTAAATTTTGGAGAAATCGACGGAGTTGTAACGTTAAAAGGTAATCAAATAGACTATGACGTTGACGGCTGTACTCTCCAAGTTTTGTTAGATCAAGATACCCTCGTAGTTAGCAAAGACAACGGTTGTGGCGGGCTAAATGTCACCTTCAATGGGACGTACGTGAGAATCTCAGAGGGTCAATAGCCTAACAAACTGTTCAAGAGGGATTCGCAACGCGTGGCATTTTCACTATGCGTTGGTTTTAGTGTTTAAGGTGGCATGCGGCAGCTTTGGTATTGCGTTGCTCACCCCTTAACAGGGCGTTAGCTATTTCTCGTATATAAAGGAGTTCCAGTGGTTAAAGTTCTCGTTAGTTCATGCCTGGTTGGAAACAACGTTAGATACAATGCGAGCTGTTTATCAGTCAAAGAGCCTGAGCTGCTATGGCTCAAGTCAAACGCAGAACTTGTGACCTTTTGCCCCGAAGTCTCAGCAGGTTTACCTATTCCTAGAGCACCAGCCGAAATCATTACTGGTAAAGGTGTTGATGTGCTTGATGGTTTGGCAAACGTTGTTGGAAATGATGGTATTGATGTTACTGAACAATTTGTAAGTGGGGCAGAGAACGCTTTGGAACTTTGTAAAAAACAGCAAATAAAGTACGCGTTACTCGCTGAAGGCAGCCCTTCCTGTGGCAGTTCAAAAATTTATGACGGTACATTCAACGGGATCAAAATCGATGGTTCAGGGGTAGCTACTGCATTGTTAGAGCGCAATGGAATTAAAGTCTACAGTCAACATACGATAGCTAAGCTCCGAGAGGCGTTGGAAAAAAATAGCTAACAAACTGTTCAAGAGGGATTCGCAACGCGTGGCATTTTTACTATGCGTTGATTTTTTTGATTAAGGTGGTTTGCGGCGGCATCGGTATTGCGTTGCTCACCCCTTAACAGGGCGTTATACAAATAGGTGAAAAATTGAAGCTGTACAAATATGTTCCATTTTCAGATGGTTCTAAGAACATCCTATCAAATTGCACTATGAAGTTTTCGTCAGCAGAGGAGTTTAATGATCCATTTGACTGTGTTGTCTCTTATGATGTTGAAAAGTCGTTAGAATATGCTTTGTCGAGAACTGATTTACTTGAGAATGCTAAGATGGTTTTTCAAGGGAATGTAGCAGATGAGGGGACAATGATCGAGAACCTCAAAAGTTCATTGGTGTCCGGAGATTTTACTAAAAGCATGACCTCAAGTTTTGGTATTTGTTCTCTTTCTGAGACTTTTGAAAATATCTTAATGTGGTCACACTATGCGGATAATCATAAAGGTTTTGTTGTAGAGTTTGAAACACCAACAAATTTTGCTGAGTTTTTGGAGACGCCTGAATATTTGTTAATTGCATGGGCTGTGCAGTACAAAAGTGATATGCCCAAGGTTACGATGGGAAAGGCTGATGGCTTTGAGGCTCTAGCTGAGCAATTTCTGGTGAAAGCAAAAGATTGGGAATACGAGCAAGAGCATAGGTGTTTAGCTCATATTGCAGGTCCTGGAATACATTCTTTTTATCCGAAGTTGATAACAGGTGTTATTGCCGGAGCTAAAATGTCAGATGCAGATTTGAATGAGTTGCAGCTATTAGTTAAGTCGTTTGAACGTAAACATGACGTAAGTCTATCGTTTAAGCGCGCAGTAAAAGCTAAAGAGCAATATCGGTTAGAATTTGTATAACAATCTGTTTAAGAGTGATTCGCAACACGTGGCATTTTCACTATGCGTTGCGTTTGGTGTTTAAGGTGGTATGCGGGAGCTTCGGTATTGCGTTGCTCACACCTTAACAGGGCGTTATATCACCCACAATGATGTTAAACAGGATTCATTTATGACGACAAGTCAAAATCATAAATATACTCAGTTAAAGTGGTTGTACTCAGCTTTGAGTGGTTTATGTGCAGCATACTTCTTAGCTCTCTTTAGTGGAGGTGCCAGCTTAGAAAACTCAGTTTTGCTCCAGCTTGCCACATTGTGTTTTTCAATTTGTTTGCCGGTTTTCACGACTTTTGCTTTTGCTCATGTGTATATGTATGAACTGGATGCATCCGTTGAAGTTTGCGATGAGGCTCTTAACGAACCTTGGGTTAACCGAATTACCATCGGTAGTTTTGGGTGTCTGGTGTCGGCTTTCATATTTCTGATCGGCTACTTTTCAATAACTGCGATGATAGGCTTTATCATTGTATCTGCTTTGTGTGTTTACTGTTTTATCGAATTTGCAGCAAAGTTGAGTAGTCAGCGCGCTGAAAATTAGTGATATAACAAACTGTTCAAGAGGGATTCGCAACGCGTGGCATTTTCACTATGCGTTGGTTTTAGTGTTTAAGGTGGTATGCGGCGGATTCAGTATTGCGTTGCTCACCCCTTAACAGTGGGAAGGTGTAGAAGCCTCCAGTAAACAGCAATGAACAAGGATGAGTTAATACTCGCATAAAAACATGTAGTTATATGTATGCTGTTTGTGCTTTGTTGTTCATGGGTATGCGTGTATGTACAATTATTTTGCTACATATACGCTACACAAAGGACTTGTGCATGCCCATTAAGAAGAAGATAACCAACACCTCAATCAAGGCGCTAACTGTCGAACAGGGACGGCTCAACGACACTGAAATCAGCGGGTTTCATGCTCGTATTTCACCCAAAGGCGCAATCAAGTATTACTTTTACTACCGCTTAAATGGCAAACAACGAAATTACTTCATCGGCTCGGCGGATTCACTCACACCCGCTCAAGCGAGAGATTTAGCCAAAGAGAAAGCGGGATTAGTTGCGAGCGGGGTGGATATCCAAGAATCTCGTCATGAAGCTAAAAAGACCGAGATGCGCAAAAACCTTACGCTTGGTCGTTTTCTTTCTGAGCACTATAAAGATTACCTCATCTCAATGAACCCTAAACGGGCGGATCAGGCTTATGCTTGCATCGCTCATTCGTTTGTTTATCTCCTAGAGAAACCGTTAGAGGAGATAAAAGCGTGGGATATTCAGCAGTGGATCACGGAGCGTCGAAAATTAGGGCGTGCCCCTGCAACGATAGAGTATTGTGTGAACCGACTTCGAGCCGCTTTAAATCGTGCGGTAGAGTGGGAGTTCATAGATAGCCATAACTTAAGCAGCGTTAAACTCATCAAGCAAGATAACACTCGAATACGGTATCTATCTAATGAAGAAGAAAAGCGTTTACTGGACGCGCTACAAGACCGAAATGATCGTGTTCGAAAGTCTTGCAAAAAAATCGAGCATGTTGAATTCGTTGATTTTTTTGAGCCGTTAGTGCTCACCGCTATGAATACAGGAATGCGCAAAGGAGAGCTATTAAGTCTTCGATGGGAACAAGTTTCACTGCCTAATCGCTACTTAACAATTCGTTCTGAAAATGCCAAGTCGAAGAAGACGCGAACAATACCGCTCAATGACACGGTGTTAAAGCTTTTTGAACGCTGGAGAACACAGAATCCTGATGCTGACTATGTCTTTATATCGAATAACCAGCCCGTTGAGTTCTTTCAATATCCGTGGCAATCATTATTGAAAGAGGCTGATGTCGAGAATTTTAGGTTCCATGATTTGCGGCATCACTTCGCAAGCAAGTTAGTGATGGCGGGCGTTGATTTGAATATCGTGCGTGAGTTGCTTGGGCATGCTGACCTCAAGATGACGCTGCGTTATGCGCACTTAGCTCCAGAGCACAAAGCAGCGGCGGTGAATCTGATTGGTTAAATTGCAAGATAAATCGAGACATCACTCGAAGCATTAAAGGTATGGTTTTATATACAGTGGTCTTGGTGCTGTAATTCGTTGTTGAAATTGTTAACTCAACAAGGGATTGAAGTGAGCCAGTTTAAACGCCGTTATATAAGGCTTGAGGAAGTCTGTGATAAAGCTCATTTAACTAAGTGGGATATACTGGATGCCATTGAAGGTGAGCGGTTATGTTTGTTTGCCGATATTTCTGCTTCGAGTCTTGGTGCAATTCATCCACCCAGCCAATCTGTGGCTGCTATCTTCGACTATCAAGGTATTGTCCAACTAACTGAAAGCTCATCCAAGCGGTTTGCGCTTTCATTAGAACCTATAAAGGTTCAACACGTCATCATCGTTGAGATGCATGGTATCAACCGTTGGCGTGCGGTTACCGAAGCGTTTGACAATGTATTGCAAGCACACTTTAAATACACGCCTAATGCATTCTCCCCACCGAATAAAGAGTTTGTTGCTTATGCCTCGGTCAATGCCTCTCTAACCACTGAGAGCGTGGTTGGGGAATTCATCACTAAAGCATCAGCCATTTTCTCTAATGACGTAACGCATCAACTTGCTGAGCAATACCCAAGTCAACGTGGTCAACGCCTTTCAACCGATGCGTTAACGGTTAAACCCAGTCAAATACGCGTTGATATGGAACAGGTCGTTGATGTTTTTGGCAAAGCCGTACTATTGAATAGTGCTTGTCAAGCGGTTGATACGGTTAAGGCTATACTAGGCTCAGCGGTTAGCCAGACTGCTGGTCAGTGTATTGAGTCGGTTAATGCGCCTACTGAACTCGGGTTGGATTCGGTTATCCAACCGATGCCAACCCACCCCATTGCCCAAATTGCTCATCGAGTATTAACACTCAACCCTCAAGCCAGAGCAGATAAGGTTTGGAACATGATAAGGCTGGACGTGAGAGTGAATGAGTTTAACCGTCAATTTGATGTTGATGCACTGGTTGAAAGCATTACTCAGGACTCGGTGACGTGGTTTGGTCGTGGGGATAATGAAAATACCATGTCCTATGACTCATTCAGAAAGAATGTATTGGTCGACGTAAGGCGGCAAATTAGGTCGTCAAAATAAAACGTCGTCGTCATCGTCGTTGATAGCGTCATATGACGTTTGTGGTCGTTACGTTGAAACCTCAATGAACAAGAGGGAACAACAACATGACTCAAACCACACTTGATAAACGTGTATACACAGAACAAGAAACGGCGCTTTACATTGGTATGAGCCGTTCATTTTTACGCCAAGCTCGTATGGAAGGGCAGCGCAAGAACCGAACTGCTGCGCCTCCTTTCATTAAAATTGGTCGTGCAGTCCGTTATCTCAAAGAAGACTTAGACCAGTGGCTAGATAGTCATGTAAAACGTGAACACTTGCTACAAGGGGAGGGGTTCCATGCTTAACGATGGCAATGCACCAGAATTTCCCCATGTCAGATATAAGGAGTCAGGCCAACAAATTGTATTGAACACAGCTGACAACTTGAAAGTATTACTGAAGAGCACGGGCTACCAAGCCAAGCTCAACAAAATGACGTTAGAGCCAGATATATTCAAAGGCAAGGTTTGTATGGGTTCACCTGATATAGTCAGAAGTGAGCTCGTATCGTTGGCGTCAATTTACACATTGCCCAAATCCGCGATTGATGACCACTTTAACGCCGTGGCACATGAAAGTAGTTACCATCCAATCGCTGATTGGCTCGATGGCGAGTGGGATAGAAAGCCCCGCGTGGAAGCAGTACTTAATTGCTTAGAGACTAAGAATCCCGCGCTCTCTAACATTGTGTTGCTACACTGGCTGGTGGGCTGTGTAGCATGTCTTTTTGTGGGTAGCTTTAAATCCAAACTCGTGCCTGTTTTACAAGGTGAGCAATCCTTTAAAAAGACCGCGTTCGTTGAACGAATTGCCAATGTGATGCCAAGTGCGTTTCTTGAAGGGGCAGAGCTCAACCCTGATAACAAAGACAGTGTGTTGACCGTTATTCGCTCATGGATAGTGGAGCTAGGTGAGTTAGAACGCTCAACCAAAAACTGTCAAGGGGCGTTGAAAGCGTTCGTCACAAGAGCTTGCGATACAGTGCGTCCTCCTTACGCTCGTAATGACATTAAGAAAGACCGACAAACCAACCTCATTGCGACGGTAAACGGCACGGACTTTCTAAAAGACGAAACTGGAAATACCCGCTACGCCGTCATTGAGTTAGTAGGTGAAACGGACATGGACACGCTAAATAACATATTGGGCTGGGACTACAAAGCAACGGGTGAGCTAACGCTGAACCAACCAGAGAATCTGCGCCAATTCTGGTTAGAGGTGAAACACAAATTCATGGTTGAACATCATCCTTGGATGTTGTCGTCTGACATTCAAGCGCAAGTGTCGCAAGAATCATCCAAATATGTAGATAAAGGCAATTGGTATAACTTGCTAAACGACCACCTAGAAGAATGTACAGGTAAAGCGAGAGAGTGGTTATCAACCAAACAGATATGTGAAGTTATCAACGCTGACACATCAAAAGGAAATGTGATTGGCAAAGCGCTCAACCAACTTACTAAAGACGGTAAGTTAGAAAAGAAAATGCTCAACGGCTCTAACCGTTACTGCTTCCCTACCGTTCGCCCTCAAACGTCATTTTGCTAAGTATTCAAAATTACCCCACTTACTCCACTTGAATTGATATTAAGTGAGGTAGGTGGGGTAATCTGCCTCACTTTCAGAAAGTGAAGCACTACTCTCGGTATGTAATTAAACAAGGGCGTATAGTTTTTATGTGCCTAGTTTCCCATTTGTAACGACCACAGCTTGATAGTGGTATTGCTTGGCGCAAAAATCATCGATGACACTGTGACCCTATTATTGAGGCTATTATGTTGATCCCTTTTGGGTTAAAAGATGGCAAGTATTATGATGTTAGTGAAGTAGAGCGCGGCAGGGCTTGTGGCTGTATCTGCCCTAGCTGTAAGCAAGTGCTCGTCGCCAAGAAAGGTGACCCTGAAAAGATGGCACATCACTTTGCTCACGACAAAAAAGCACAAGAAGACCAAGATGAGAAAATAGAGTGCGATTACTCTTTTTGTGTGGTGGCAAGACTCGTCATTAAACAGTCGCTTAGAGAGCTAACAACCTTTGATATCAGTTCACCAGAATGGAAGTTAGAGCTGTCTGAAAAGGATAAATATGACCGGACTCGGATTGTCACAGGCTATGTAACTCAAGAGCGAACCTTGACCTTTGAGGAATTTGAGGTTGAGCCTAGCGCACCCTATAGTGAAGTTGATGTTCTCTGTCGTATAAATGGATACGTTATCGGTATACATTTTAGTTATCAAGGGCGTCCAAGTTACAGTCCAGATAAGAGAGGAAGGCTCTCTATCTTAGAGATTGACTTAGAGCCACTTAAACAGCTTTATCATGAATTCAAAAACCAAAAATATGACTCGTTTAAAGAGCTGGCACTAGCGTATGTATTTGAAGATGGATGTCGACGTTGGCTCAGCCATGCCCGATATGTCAGCCGAGAAAGAGAACTAACAGCGACACTCAATGCTATGATTGTGGAATCAAACGGGCAGCCACCTGAACCTATTGTTGATGTTACGGTTATTCCCCAAATCCGTCACCGACCATATAAAAAACCAAGAGAGAAAAAGGCTGAACGAGTTATGAGTGCAGTCAAGAAACGTCCAGCAGTCGAGTCTTGTGTTCGTTGCAAGTTCAGGGTCGCTAACTATGTCGATAATCTTATCTGTGCCGATTGTTTACAGTATTACTATGGTCAAGGCTTATTTCATGTCGGAGCGATAAAGAAAGTTGTTGAGTTAGAATTCTCTTGAACTTTAGCTTCTGTGTCTGCGCAACAGAGCGATGCAAAGATAAGAGCTTATTTGACATAACTGAATATATTAGTGTGGTACTTGCTAATGAATCAAACTGCGTTTTATGTTGGTTGAAAGTGAAATATTTGTTGCTTCTTATTGTATGCCTTCACAAGTTGGTAGTTTTTCATACAAACAATATGCTCTTTTTGTTATATAAATCGCTGTTGATAAGGAAGTTGTTTATTATCATGTGAGTGCATTTAGAATGAGGTTATGGCATGCATATCAAGAGCTTGGAAATTACTAATTTTAGAAAATTCAAAGATAAGTCTAACACGGTGACATTTGTTGAGCCGACAAGTAAAACAGATGATGAGTCGATGATATCGTCATCAACGACTCTTGTTGTTGGAAAAAACAACTCAGGTAAAACTACAGTCACTCAGGCGCTTAATATGGTAGTTTCTGAGCAAAGTAAGGTATGGGGACACGATTTCAACTACTCATATATCGATGAGTTACTAAGCTCTTATGAGTCGGGAAGCTTTGAAAAATTCCCTAATATGAGGTTCAAATTAACATTTGTAACAGATCCTAAGTTGGCTTCTTTAGTGAACTCTAAAAAGGTCATATCATTAGGTCAAGCGACAAAAGAAGATCACAATGATCTAAAAGAGTTTTCACTCGTAGTTGATTTTCAAATAGAAAACAAGATTAAGTTTCAAGAAGATGTTCGTATTCTATTAGAGAAATGCTCTTCGAAAACAAGAGATTTTAAATTTAGAAAGCTATTAGAATTAATTAGTGAATTTAAATTTGATAAAGTAGTAAAATCACCAGAAGGAATAGTAAAAGCTATAAACATTTCTAGTTTAATAGAATTAAAGGTAATATCCGCGGCTAACAACATTCACGACAGTAGATTATTATCAAAGGCATTTAATAAAATTATAAAATACAAATATCAAACTAATGATAAAGATTTCGATGAGGTAAATGAGTTAATTAGTAATAATAATGATGAGCTTACCGGTAACATTAGAGAAACTCATGAATCAGTAATTGAGAAAGTTCTCCAGGGTATTGTCGGAACAGAGAGCCTTGGCATCGAACTAAGAGCTGACTTGACCTTTGATAAACTTATGGATGGCTTAATTACGTACGAGCATAAAGATGCAGGATTTCTAGTCCCAGAGGGACAGTTTGGGTTAGGCTACGCGAACCTTATTAGTATCATAAGTGAGATAATTGATTATATTGAGAGAACTCCTAGCACAGATAAGACAACTAAAGTTCGATTGATTTGCATAGAAGAGCCTGAAACATTCATGCACCCACAAATGCAAGTGAACTTCATTAGACATATAGATAGTGCTTTGAGAAAAATCATCGGAGAAGGGGAAAAGATTAAAAGTCAGCTCCTCATAACAACGCACTCAGCACACATTCTCAATAGTAAGGTTCATTCAAGTGGAAGTTTAGATAATATAAATTACATCTACCCGCATCAAAAATATTGTGAGAATGTGCCAATTAAAGATGAAGATATCAGCCCCGAATCAGGGAGAAAAGATGAATTCTATTTTGTTAAAAAACATATTAAGCATCAAGTTCCTGAGTTGTTTTTTGCGGATGGTGTAATTTTCGTCGAAGGTATTACTGAAGAGCGGTTACTTAACTTTTACATAGAAAGAGATGAAGTGCTATCGAGAAAGCTTATTTCTGTCTTTAGAGTTGATGGCGCTCATGCCAAAGTATATGACAAACTAATTAGGCAGTTAAGAATACCATCTTTGATAGTTACAGATATCGATTTTAAAAGAAATAAAAGTGAGTCGACTTTATCAGAAGAAACTAAGTCAGGTAAAGAAATTACATGGGAAATCTATCCTCAAATGACTAGTATTTCAGATGATAGATTTTCAACAAATAAAACCCTAAAGTACTACTTTAATTCGAATAAGGTAAAAGACTATACTGATTATTATGAAGACAGTAATATCAAAGTCGTTTTCCAAAAAAAACCTTTAGAAATAATTTTGAGTGAGTCAGAACAAGCAAGATATTATGCGTCCAGTCTAGAGGAGGCCTTGGTTCTAGAGAACTATGACAATGATATCTTTAGAAATGTGTTAAGAAGTACTATACAAAAAAATTATGATGAGCTTGTGCCTGAGGGGACATGTGAATATGTTAATTTAGCTCATAACTCATTTAAGATACAAAAAGAGTTGAACACGTCTAAATCTAAATTTGCAAACAACATAATTTATGCCCTCGTGGTCAATGAAGAATCGGCAGCTTTACCAAAGCTACCTAACTATATTGAAAATGGGCTTGAATGGTTAGCTTCAAAGTTATCAGGTGCTGAGGGAGAGGCATCGATATGACAATACACTCGTTGCTTGAAGAAGAAAAACAGGTCCAAGCTCAGATCTTTAAAAACTTGGAAGAAAATCGGTCATTTTATTTTCTCGCAGGAGCAGGGGCGGGGAAAACGTATGCACTTGTTGAAACTCTTAAGTACAGCTTAAATCAAAGCATGCAGAAGCTTGATAGAAGTGGTAGCCGAATTGCGTGTATTACATATACAAATGCAGCAAAAAATGAAATTATTGAGCGCTTCTATGATAGTAATTATTTGTGTGTTAGTACAATACATTCTTTTTTATGGGAAATCATAGAGCCATACCAAAAAGAATTATTAGGAGTGCATAGGGAATATATTGAACAGTTGATTTCTGATATTAAATATGAGATTTATACTTGCGACGTTAAAGGCAAAGCCCCTGCTTTTAAGAAGCTTAGGGCATTATCTCAGGATGAAAGTCTTTTTTTAAATGAAAAAGTAATAGAAAATACGAAAGAAATTTACAATTGCTTTAGGTGTGAAGACGCATCAAGTTTTTGGGCAGAGCTAGAGTCTATTTTAGGTGGCGATATTTATACTAAAATTAAGTCCTCTAAGGCAGATGTGGAAAAAATTCTTAGAAGTATTATAAAAATATCTAGGTTAGAGTTCTGTGCAAAAATGATAGATTGCAAAGACTCGAAATACTCAACTGTTTCTTATAATGAAAAGGGAGGAAGAGAAATTCTCCATAAGAATTTGATTGGTCATGATACATTGATCGATTATTCATTGACTATGGTGGAGAAATATCCATTATTAAGGAGGGTGATTCTTGATACTTTTCCTCAAATATATATTGATGAATACCAAGATACCCACACTCAAGTGATAAAAATTATGGATATGCTTATAACCTATAGCAAGTCTCATAATATTGACTTTATTGTTGGTTTTTTTGGTGATCCAGTACAGTCTATTTATTCTAATAACGAGTTGGCGTTGTCAATTGATAATGAATTAGACATGGTGTATAAAAATATCAATCGGCGCTCACACGGTGGAATTGTTGATTTAATCAATGTAATTAGAGGTAATCACCAGAAAATACATCAAAAGGCTTTAAAGAATAATGATGAAAGTGATATCTTTATTTCATCTTATGGAAAGGAAGGTGTGGATGAAATTTGCTTCATCAACGATAAGATAGAAGAGGTAAAGATTAAATGGAAAATAACAAGCAAGAATAAACTAACATGCATGATTTTGAGGAATAAGACTATTGCAAACCTATGTGGTTTTGGAAGTCTTTATGATATATATAACAATATATATTGTGATAAATCATCTTTCTTATCTTACGCGTCAATAAATGATGAGGTATTGAGCAAGGATATTGTGAAATTAGGAATCTTGCCACTTTTGATTTTGAAAATTTCCACTCCAATATTTAAGATTAAATTCGAAAGTGATTCTCCGTTGTCAGATGTTTTTAGTGATGAGTCGTTGGACAACCATACTTTGGAAGAGATATCGACATGCTTAGATTATGTAAGAAATGGGGGGTATTCATCATTATCTGAATATTCTTCAGATTTACTCAAGAAAAGTACAGAAAGTGATAGGCTTAAAGCACTATATAGTGATTTAGCTAAAGGTTGGGCAATAAATTCAGAAGACATCAATTGCCCAGATGACATTGTTGATTGTTTATGTTACTCGATATCTAGTAGCGCAAGTGACAAGCTTAGAGATAATGTAAAACTCATTCTATCTTTAGATTTGAATGAAATATTTAATTGGATTCGTTTTGTTTATAAGATCGATATTGATGACGAAGTGAGCTATATCACATGTCACGGTTCAAAAGGTTTGGAGTTTGACAATGTGTTAGCAATTATTGACGACAAATTTGGAAAGGATTCTAATAATAAAAATGTCAAAGATAAGTTTACTAAGCTCTTTGTTTCTGGATTCCATGAGAATCATGACACTGATATGGAGAAAACAAGAAACCTCTTCTATGTGATTTGCTCAAGAGCGATCCGGAACTTAGAAATAGCGCTCCTAAAGGAAGGGAGTGTAAATGAAGAAATAATTTTTAAGTGATTCTGCATACATACAAAAAGTGCGATATATATCTTATGTCGCACTATGCTACACATCTGCTACACGGTAATTGTTTGTTTTAACTAAGTCTATGTTAGTTAATGCTTTTTTGTTGTTTTTGTTTCACCTTAACAGGGCGTTAGCTAACAGAGGTAATCGTGGATATTCTTGAAAATTTAGATCCTAATTTGAAACTTCAGCGTTATGTAGATTTTGCGAAGTTTGTTGATTTCATCGACACGAAAAAGCTTTTTTTATCGCGAGTTTCTTGTTTTGAGGATGGCTTTGAGGGTGCACTTACTCATTCATTTGCAATAATTACGAGTGGTCAAGCGAATCTATTAGCGCAAGCTCTTTGCAGCTGGCCAAGTGCTAATGAGTTAACTCAAGAGGAAACTAGAGAGCAAAAAGCGTATCAAGACCGCCTCACCTCGGAGTATGAAAATCTCACTTATAGTACTGTTTTTGGCTCTTACTCTCGTGATGAAATTGAGCATGAAACTGTCTACAAGCAGCATCGCCATTGGGTTGATGTAAGCTGTTGGCATGCGAATGAAACTGAAAGCATGGCAATGTGGAAAATATATGGGGGATCAACAAACGCAGTATGCATCGTAACTGATGTAGGCCGCCTGTCTAAAGCCGTGCAGCCCAATAACAAACATAAATTTGTTTTGTCTAAAGTTCACTATATCAGCTATGAGGATAGTAACTTTATCGAAGAGCACAAGTTAGCTCCTCTTTTGCATAAATCGCAGTTTTATTCGTTTGAAAATGAGGTTAGATTGTTAGCTTATGATCCAACTGTCGATTTAAGAGACAACAGAGACGACATGTCTCGCGGAACATCAGTAAATATAAATCTTGATTGCCTTATTCAAGAAATAAGAGTAGCGCACGATGCTCCTGATTGGTTTTTCAAACTAGTTTGTAATGTAACTAACAAGTACAGCATCAATGCACCAGTCATTCGCTCAGAGATGTCAAAACCAGCATTCTTTGGCTTCAGTTAGCTAACAAACTGTTTAAGAGTGATTCGCAACGCGTGGCATTTTTGCTATGCGTTGCGTTTAGTGTTTAAGGTGGTATGCGGTGACTTCGGTATTGCGTTGCTCACACCTTAACAGGGCGTTATATGCCAGTAATCAAAAAGTCGATAGCAGCAATAATTTCGTTTCTAAACGTGCTTAGCTCGTTGACTGGGGTCGTAAGGATTTTAGTGGGTACACTAGCCATTTGTTGAGTAAGAATCACAAAGTCACCTTCATCAATATGGATCGTAGGGCACAGATGGCTAGGGGCTTTTTTCTCTAGCAGCTCGATAGGAGTTAAGGGAATGACCAAGCGAGTATTCAGTGAATCTAGCAACTCGCTTTGGACATCAACAAAATATGGGTAAGCGCTTGCGGTGCTCTTATCGTTGTTTTTATAAAGCGTAAATTGTGACATTAGAATACTCGGTATGAATCGGAAAATAGTCCGTGTTTTGCAGTTAAGTCGTTACAAGCTTCAATAGCTTCGGCATTTTGTTCTAACCATTCGGCTTTCAATTGTTGTTTTACTTCTTTTTCCAAAGCCTTTTCCATTGTTGCTGATAGGTTGATGTTTAGGCGCTTAGCTTCGGCAAGTAACTCACTGTTTAAACTAAGGTTTGTAGCCTTTTTAGGCGCAAGTGTGCTATATGTGTTTCTCATAAAGTAATCCTATGCGTATTAATGATGCGCATTGAGTATAGGTGAAAGCTAGGCATATAACAAATTGTTCAAGAGTGATTCGGCACGCGTGGCATTTTTGCTATGCGTTGGTTTTAGTGGTTAAGGTGGTATGCGGAAGCTTCGGTATTGCGTGCCTCACACCTTAACAAGGCGTTATGTGTAACGTACTGTATCAGTTGGAAAAAAGAGGGAATTATGACAACAAGAAGTAAGCAGCGAGTCCACTACTCGATAGAAATTGGTGAAATTACCGATAGGGGAAAGGCAAAAATAGCACGTAACTTGCGCCTAAACTATGACTTTAAAATTGTAGCGTATGGTGTTCAGAAAGGTATCCCGACGGTAACAATAAAGGATGTTCACGGGGACACATGTGTTGTAGGAGTCGGAGTTACAACCAAAGCCAAAAGAGGCAGGGGCATTGTTTCTCGTAAAGTTCACTGCAGGATTGCTGAAAATGATATTGCCAAAGGTAAGGTCATAAGGGCTACTCGTGGAACTCGAAGCGGTGGTCCGAAAGGTAGGGAATAGGAAAAACAATGAACTTAGACTTTGTTAGGCAAGAGTGCCAAGACTATAGCAAAGCAACCAGTGAAGCCGCTAGGAGGCTCGCATTAGCAGGTATCGCTATTGTTTGGTTGTTGGCTGATAAAGATAAGGAAGAAGTTCTCAACTTTTTACCTATCTGGTTCTTCTTAATTTGTTTGTGTTTCGAGTTTGTGCAATATGTGTGGGGTTACACTAGTTGGTTGATTTTTGACTATGTAAAAGAAAACGCACTGCAGGACAAATATGGAGATGACGGTGCTTCAATAGAAGAGGCTGATTTTGAAGCTCCATTTTGGATGAACTATCCAACAAACTTCTTCTTTTTCTTAAAAATCGTTTTTGTTTCCATTGGCTACTATTTCTTGTTAGTGGACGTAACCCATTTGATATAAATAGCTTGAATTCAAACACATAACAATCTGTTTAAGAGTGATTCGCAACGCGTGGCATTTTCGCTATGCGTTGCGTTTAGTGTTTAAGGTGGTATGCGGGAGCTTTGGTATTGCGTTGCTCACACCTTAACAGGGCGTTATAGCTAATATCAGGATTTAGCAATGGAAAAATCTGTAAAGTGTGCAATTGGTGAGCATCTAGTTCTAGCTGAGTTGCTTAAAAGAGGCTTTGAAGCTTATATAGCTCATGGGCCCACACAGAGTGGCTGGGATATAGCGGTTGTTAAAAATGAACAAGTTAAGCGGGTACAAGTAAAGGCCATTGGTTGGCCAAATAAAAACCAACAGACAGTGACTGTTAGCCGAGCATTAAACTTTGACTATTTAGTTGTTGTACTACTTGACCTTGGTCAACCCCATAGCCGTTATTTAGTTTGTAACAGGCAAGAGCTTGAGCAATATCTATCGTCAGAGAATGACGACAGGAAAGGTAATTCACGCTCATGGTATATATCTAAAAATCTGGATAAATATACCAATCTTGAAAATTCTTGGGCAACTATAGGTTCGCCATAACAAAGCATTTAAGAGTGATTCGCAACGCTTGGCAGTTTCGCTTCGCTCAAGTATAGCCAAGCGTCGCTCACACCTTAATGCGGCGTTATGTTGAAGGAGGAAAAATGGAAGTTCTTAATCAACTTTACCCATCAGATAGTCAGATGGATAGACTGAAATCTTCACCTGATTCTGGTGAAATTCATTTGTTGAACCTGTTCAAATTTCGAGAAAAAGCGGAATATGCAGATGGTCGAGAATCAACTTTAACGGGTAGGGAGGCATACGATTTGTATGGTCATCCGATGGCGAAGATTCTTGAGAAATACGGTGCAAAAGTGGTTTTCTATTCGGAAATTACGGGACTGATTCTAGGTCAGGTTGAAGAACTCTGGGATTCATTTGTAATCGTAAGATATCCATCACGACAAGCTCTAATTGAAATGACGTCATCGGAAGAGTTCAAGGCTCTAAGCGTTCATCGTGAGGCAGGTTTGGCAGGACAGTTAAACATAGAAACGAAAGCGCCTTAAGTTACAACATAACAAAGCGTTTAAGACGGACTCCCAACGCATGGCGTTCTCGGGTCAATTAAGTTTAAGTGTTTATGTCACAATGGTTTAGGTCAGGTGGTTAGCGTTGCTCGCCACTTAACGCGGCGTTATATGCTTATGAGGAAAAAATGAATCAAAGTAAACAAGAATTGAAGCGTGACTTAGTTCGAGTCAAGGAAAAGCTAACTCATTTGAACTCTGATTTGACGCTATACAACCAACTGTTTTCTGATAGAGAGAACGTACAGGTTCTAAATTCATCAGGAGCTCTCGTATTTCATCGCTTTCAACAGTGCTTAATAGACTCAATCTACATGTCCATTTCAAGACTTCTTGACCCAGCAAAAACTATGGGCAGCAAAAATCTCTCATTCGCACATTTAGCAAGTGAGTTTGGTTTGTAGGACGACACCGAAGTCGCGGAAGAACTAGCTTTGGCGATTACTCAGTATCAAGACTCAAAGCTCAAGGATTACCGAAACAAAGTTTTATCTCACAATGATCACAAAACAGAAAAGCTTGATTTTTATCCATTTAACACGGTGCTGATAACAGAATTGCTTTATCGCTTCTGGAAAATAGTCTCATTGATAGAGTTTAAGGCTGGCTTAGTAAAAGAGACTTATACTATGTCTCTTGAGGTTATCTTTACTGGAGAGATATGTGGTGAAGCCTTATTGTGCAAGCTTCGAGAACGCATATAACAAGCAATTTAAGAGGGATTCACAACGCTTGGGACTTTTGCTTCTACTTCAGTTTTAGTGTTTATGGCACAATGCTTTAGGTTTGGGTGGAGGCGTTGTTCACCCCTTAATTGGGCGTTAAGGCGCAAAGTTTACAAAGGAACATTTATGTACTTTTATGTCGATGAAAGTGGTCAAACGGGTTTAGAGCTGTTTGATGAGCATCAACCATTTTTGTATTACGGAGTGTTGAGCTCAAAACTGAATCTAGATGTATTAGCTCTAGATGCTGTCAAAAAGTTGCGAACACAACTACAAGTTGAGCGGTTACATGCAGCTGAGCTCGGAAACGGGCGTCTAATCGAAATCGTTAAAGATCTCGAGAAGATACAGAAAAAGTATGACATCAAATTTGACTTTTATCGTGTAGCAAAAGCAGATCATGCGATTATTGCTTTTTTTGACCAAGTTTTTGATCAAGGTGTAAACCCAGCTATTACTTGGACAGGGTACTGGACGCCAATGCGATATGTGTTGTTATTAAAGGTCGCTTACCTATTTGATGAGGAAATGGCAAAAGAGGCATGGACGGCGCGTATTACCATTAAAGATGAGTTGGCAAATAAGCATTTAATTAACGTTTGTAATAGTGTGTTGGATAGGGTTCACTGGTTGCCCGATGAGCGCTCAAAAACACTTATATCGGATGCGTTAAAATGGGTTATCAAGAACCCAAGCAAAATATTTTACAACGCTGCATCTAAAAAAGATCGACTACAAATATCACCGAACTTGATCGGTTTTCAATCGGTGTTACACGGTATTGCAAATAGACTCGAAAAGTCAAAATCTAAGTCCAAGAAAGTAATTGTCGATAGACAGTCTCAATTTAATAAAGCTCAAGAGATAATTACCGAACACTATCAAAATGCCTCCAAATTAGGTGAGCCAATGGCATTGGGTCCTGGACTCCCAACTATAGATTACAGTCATATGCCAACAGTTCCTATTGAATGTACCCCAGGTACGAAAAGTGTAGGTTTGGAGCTCGTTGATATATACATATGGATTTTTAAACGTCATATAGAGGGTAAAGATCTTGCTCCTCAACTGTATCCGCTGATTAAAAAGCAATTGAAAAAAGGGATGTACGACGAAGTGTCAATAAACGCCATCTCAAATCGCTGGGAAAAGTGGTTTTCTGAACTCCCAGAACCGTCAGAAGAAGCTTTAGCTAAGGGGAAAGAATTACTTGCGATGGACGAAAATCGAAGACAACAGCATGTAATTCGTGATTAGCGCCTTAACAAACTGTTTAAGAGTGATTCGCAACGCGTGGCATTTTTACTATGCGTTGCGTTTGGTGTTTAAGGTGGTATGCGGCGGCATCGGTATTGCGTTGCTCACACCTTAACAGGGCGTTAGAGCGCAGGAGAAAAAAGATGAAT
>NZ_JAADJW010000050.1:0-24960 GCF_010092875.1 Vibrio sp. LB10LO1 | reverse complement strand
GAGCGGGAAGTTAATGTTCCCAACGTGGACTCCGAATACATTAGCGCAAACCAACTCCGTTATTACTTAATTGTAGTTGCAATAACGGGGCGGACCATACATTTTGCATTCTTGCGGTCGTCTTTTTCGTTTAGAAGAGCTAAGCCGTTTGGCTTGGGATTTCAACCACATTATCTGGCACGTTATCTAACCCTTTCTCTGCTAACCACTTTTCCAAGTTATCAGCGCCTCCTATGTATTGACCATCCAGCCATATCTGAGGAACGGTCACCGGTGTTTTTGCACCGATAATGGCTTTCACTTCAGGGATCATTCGATAAAGTGCTGCGCTGTCTTTTACTACGTCGTGGTATTTGTACTTAATACCCGCGTCGTCAAGCAGCTTCTTGGCTTTTACACAGTAGGGGCAAGTTGCCTTACCATAAACGATGTTGCCTTTCAGTTGATCTCGTTTAGTCCACTCTGCAATGACAGATTGAACGAGCACGCCTCGATTCAGCGCTTCCCCTTGGCTGACAACTTTACCTTCAACAACTAGGATAGGGGCGTGCCAAGCTCCAAGCTTTAGTGGCTCCCACCAGTGAGACAACCAATCTTTCACTTCTAGCTCGACTGGCACATCCGCGAGCTCATTTTCAAATGTGTCAGCAAGAATATCTTTGGTTAATGTGCATTCGCCACATGGGATGTTGACTTTAAATGGTCCCCAGCTACCTGCCCAACGATACAATGTAATTTTGATTGGCTGTGTCATAAGATGCTCCTCATTTCCTTTCCTGAAAATATAGAACCCAAAACCCCAACATTTCTTTCAAATTACTTTCTTTTTTTGGCTTCCCAATGAGTAATGAAAGCAATTGAGCCGACAATGATTGCAGCACCAAGCCATAGTCGACCTGGTGGCACCCAGCTAAATACTAACCAGCCAGCAAAGACGTTAAGTGGTAACTTTGCATGGTCGAAGGGTTGTACAAATGATGCATCTGCTACCGAGTACGCTTTTACAACGGCCCATTGAGCGAGGGCTGTCAGTACCCCAGCTGCGACCAGGATTCCCCAAATATTCCAACCCTGAGGCATAACAAAGGTTGGTGCGGCCAGCAAAATATTAAATGGGGTGATCAGTAGAAGCAGGTAGACCACCATGGTTGACGGTGGATCATTGACGGAAAGCTTCTTAACCATAATGGCGTAAGCAGCCCAAAAGAATGCTGCCCCAACGGGTAAAAGAGTGGCCCAAGTAAACGAATCTGACCATGGCTCTAAGATGATCATTGCGCCAATAAAACCAGTTAGTGTCGCTACCCAACGGGCTGCCCCCACTTTTTCTTTGAGAATAATACCGGATCCGATTGTTGCGAATAAAGGAGAGGTCATTAACAGCGCGATACCTTGCCAAATTGGCACTGGGTAAGCAAGCGCCCACAACCAGAGTTGGATACCAATAACCGCCAAGAAGATGCGCAATGCGTGCCACCCAAAGTGGTTAGTACGCAGAGACTGACGAATTCCTAATGTTCGTAGATACGGCAAGATAGCAAAGAAAGCTATTGCGTATTGAAACAGTGCAAATGTTGTGGATGACACACCAAAGTGAATGCTTGCGACTTGAGCAAAACTATTAACGATGGTGAATGCCAAACCTGCGGTAAGCATCCAAGATGCGCCTTTAATAGGGTTATGATTCAATTGGATATTTCCGATTTTTAACAATGGCCAGAATCATACGTTCTATTTATGGGGGAGCCAATAAAAAAATGCCCCCCAGAGGGAGGCGACATTACCAATTCAAAGGACGTGCCTACCGAAGTAGGTACAAAGAACGAGAAGCACAAACGCTGCCATGCATTTGCTCGATCTAATCATTGCAGCTAGTGTGCCAACTTTTAATCTATTGATTTTAAAGGGAGTGAGGCGTCTGGCCTTGGGTGAGCTAGATAAAATGCACTAACTTCGGGATTTGGTGCATTAAAAGAGGGCAGTGCCTCTACAATGAATACGATCAAAAAGGCCGACACAATAGTGCCGGCCGAAAGACTCGCTATTAGGACAAGTTTTTATTAGAAGTCGTAACGTACGCCTAGACGCAGTGTGTCTTCACCTTCCGTTACTTTACCTTCTGCGTTCTTTTCTTCATCCAGTTGGTTCATGTAGTAAGAAAGGTAAGTACGGAAGTTGCTGTTCAGTTTGTAATAACCTACTAGCTCAAAGCCATCAACAGCGTCGTATTTCGCCGCGCCATTTGGATCATTTTCTTGGAAAGTGTAAAGACCAGCAACTGTGAACTTGCTTGCTAGTTTGTAGCTTGCCACCAGCTCGTAAGCAGTAAAGTCTTCTGAGTCATCCAGAGAGCCTTGTGAGTAGGTGCCTGCTAGATATAGGTTCTCAAGAGAGTAGGCGATACCGCCTAGAATTTGATCTTCTGAGTTATCTTTATCTACATCGCCACCAGAGTAAGCAAGGCCTAGGTCTAGACCCATTGGCAGAGAGTAAAGGCCAGAGATGCCGTACTTGTCTTGGCTGTCACCAGAGTTTGCTTGGTAAGTCGCTTGAACTTGCAGAGCGTCAAATTCACCGCGGTAAGCAAAAACGCTGTCTTGCTTGTCAGAAGATGAATCAATGACTTGCTGAACACCTGAGAACTCAGTGATATCCGTCATGTCTGAAATGATTACCGCGGCCATGTCTTGGCGGCCAACTGAGAAGTCGCCTGCGTCGGCACTTACACCTGCGTACATGTAACGGTTTTTGAATTCGCTTTTACCTGTTTTTTGTTCTGCTTCGTAAACACCGAAAGCTGACAGGCCGTTGCCGATATCTGTTTTACCTTTTAGGTTTAGACGTGCACGTGACTTGTCTTCCATAGTACCGTCAACTTCAGCGCCGTCTGAACCGATGAAGTCACCACGAAATTCAACACGACCACCAACTTTTAATTCAGTGCCGTCGTCTTTGTAAACTGTTGCTGCGAAAGATGGTGATGATACCAATGCTGTTAGAACTGCAGTAGTGAGTGCTGCCTTTTTCATTTTCTTATTACCCTAGTTGTAATCGATGAGCTTACTTGCTCGATTTGTGTCGATGACGCTTAAGGTAAACCGCGAAAATGAAAGATAGATTTCTGTTAAGTTATGATTTAATTGCATTTTTATTTCAAATGCATGACTGCTCTCACATTCATGAAAGTAAAAGGAAGAAGCTTTTTATCTTTTTTGATGTTTCTGTCTCACTTAGTTGACACTGTGTTTTTAAAAAAGTTCCTAATCATATTTCTTTACCCGAAATGTAACATTTTACTTCTTGAATATTTTGCTATTTCCCTAATTAACAATTACTTAATGTTTTACATATCCTTGATGTGTAACAAAATGTTTCGTTTTTTAGGTGTTGTTTTCCGAATTTGTTTATTGATTTGAGCTAAACGTTTGCCATTTTTCTTTTTTCTTACATCTTTTCACTCTGCTCTGGGGAACTTCTGAAATACATTGATTGGTAGTTGTTAAGCAAAAGTGACGCGACATTGGTGGAAGAGATGCCCCAGCCCGCTTTTGTATAAGACTGACTTATAAACTAATGAATAAATACATGGATTTTATAATGAACAAAAAATTCCTAGCAGCAGCGATCGCAGCAGCAACATTCGGTACACAAGCAGTAGCAGTGGAGCTTTACAACAACGACGGCACTACTTTCTCTATCGGTGGTCACGTTTCAGTTAACCTAAACGGTTCTGAGCAAGGTGATACAGATGTTGGCACTAACTCTCCACGTATCAACTTCACAGCAACTCAAGATCTAGGCAACGGCTTCACAGCTGACGCTCGCGGTGAGTGGGCTCTTAACTACCTAGACGGCGGTGAAGAAACGTTCACTACTCGTCTTGGCTACCTAGGCCTAACTCACGACGTATACGGTCGTGCAGTTGGTGGTACTCAATGGGCACCTTACTACGATGTAGCTGGTGTTGCTGATATGCCAATCGCGTTTGCGAACGACTTTATCTACGATGATCACGGTGCTCTAGGTACTGGTCGTGCGGACAAGATGCTTTCTTACCGCAACGCAATCGAGCTAGGTGAAGCGGGTGCAATCAACTTCGGTCTAGGTTGGCAAGGTTCTAAAGACGAATTCTCTCGTAACGAGAATGGTCAAATCGTTGGCGGTGCAGACTACGACGATCGTCTGCAAGTAGCACTTTCTTACTCAATCATGGGCGCGAAAATCGGTTATACGTACAACGGCGGTGACATCCAACAACTTGGTTATGTAGGTAAGCACTCTGCTGAATCTCACCTAGTATCTGCGGCATACGGTTCATACGGTCAAGGCCTATACGTAGCAGCAGTTTACGGTTCAAACGAAAACATGAACTTCAACGGCACACAGCGTCTAGTTGAAAGTGATGCGTACGAAGCACTTCTAGCTTACGCTCTACCAAGCAGCCTAAACCTAAGCATCAACTACGAGATGGTTGAAGGTAAAGCGTTCAACAACTCTAAGACTGAAACTGCACGTGAAGAGATGGCTGTTCAAGCTGAATACAACTTCACTTCTAAGTTTGTTGGTTACGCTGGTTACCAGTTCGACCTAAACGATGCTAACGATCGTAAAACAGACGACAAATGGGCACTTGGTGCTCGTTACTACCTATAATAGTAACCTGTCCTAGTTACTATGAAAGCCAGCTTCGTGCTGGCTTTTTTCATATCTGTTGTTTGATAAACGAGAGAGGTTCGTCTTTAAGAGTGTGAGAACAAAACGGGCTGAATGTCTTGTTTTTAACATTCCAGAGTGGGAACTAGTGGGGGCAACTCAATCAGTTAGATTATCATGTGAGTTTTGTTTTGCAGGGAAGAGCAATGAGCGTCATTCAGGTTGAAGAGAAGAAAGTCAAAGTTGGTAAAGTTCTTTGTGTGGGGCGTAACTACGTAGAGCATATTCAAGAGCTTAATAATGCCATGCCAGAGCAAATGGTTGTTTTCAATAAACCTGCGACTTCTGTTTCAACCAAACTCACCTCATTTCATCAAGAGCCTTTGCATTACGAAGCAGAGATCTGCTTTGTGATCAAAAATGGTCAATACAGTGCGGTAGGGCTCGGCTTAGATCTGACCAAACGTGGCTTACAATCGACCCTAAAAGAAAAAGGACTACCTTGGGAGCGCGCCAAAGCATTTGATGGATCAGCGGTATTCAGTCGTTTCCATTCTCTTCAAGGTGTCGATATTGACGATCTTAACTTAGAGCTTTTGATTAACTGTGTTCATGTTCAAAAAGGGCACGTTAAACAGATGCTTTACCCACCTATGAATATTCTCGATGAGTTGAAGAGTTATACAACGCTAGAAGATGGCGATGTTGTAATGACAGGCACACCAAAGGGCGTGGGAGAAGTGCATCAAGGCGATGTCTTCCTTGGGCGTTTGAAGTGTGGAGACATCACCTTATTAGAGATTGAATGGTTAGCGGCTTAGTCGCAAACTTACAACCAAATTCGAAGCAGTAAAAACGCCACCATACTCACAATGGTGGTGAGCAATACATTCTTAGTGAGGTATGCAATCACAGCAGCTAATAAGGCGGCCAATAGAAATGGATTTTGCCACGTGACGCTAAGTTCACCCTCTGGCATAAACACAATTGGAGCCCAGATTGCGGTGAGTACAGCAGGGCTTGCGTAGCTCAAGACTTTCTGAGTTCTTACTCCCAACCTAAGCGGCAATTTCGGTTCTAAGAACAGATAACGGCTGGTGAATACCAACGCTGTCATGGCTAAGATAGACAAAAAAATCATTGGCATTCCTCCAGCGTGCTTTCAAGGCTTGGTGTCTTCGTCGTAAATTGTTCCACAAAATAGCCCGTCAACATGGCGAGAATACTGGCTATCATTAAGCCTCCTTCCACTTGGTAATAGTTCAGGGTCACTGAGCTAACTAATGCCACCAACACACTGCATAACACGGGAATACTTTTTATCGTTGGGACCACAATCGCGATGAAGGTAGCTGCAACGGCAAATTCCAATCCGAGCTCATTTAATTCAGGTATCAAACTGCCTGCGACGATGCCAGTAAGCGTTGCGAAGTTCCAAAACAGATAGAAACTTAACCCAGCGCCAAGGGCGTACCATCGTTCGAATTGCTTATCGGATTGGTGCCCAGCAATGGCAAACAGCTCATCGGTAAGTAAGAACCCTAACGAAAGTCGCCACTTTAGAGGCAGAGGTGATATTTTACTGCGCATCGAAACACCGTAGAGAAAGTGGCGACAGGTAATGAAAAATGTGGCGAGCAGCATGCTGGTTAGGCCAGCGCCTGCTTTAATCATACCCATCGCGACAAGTTGCACTGAGCCTGCAAACAGAATGGCGGAGAGCGCCTGGCCTTCCAAAGGGTGTAAGCCAGTATCGATGGCAAATGACCCTGCGAGTAACCCCCAAGGTAATACGGCGATGCTCAATGGCATCATTGCGATCGTACCTTGTAAAAAGAGTGAGGACTTTGAGTCTTGATGAGTAGGCAAAATAGTATCCATAACTTCAACTTGAATAGAAAAACATGCTGTTAAGGTAGGCTGACCTCAGCATGTTGCCTTGTACAATATTGCTAACAATGCTTGATGTACTGCCCAGGTGTTACGCCCATGGCTTTTTTAAAGTGACGATGCAAATGGCTCTGATCGTGAAAGCCACATTCTTGAGCAACATCAGAAATCTTTTGCCCTAGTTTGAGCAGTTTTTTCGCCATTCTCAGTCTTTGTTGAATCTGAAACGCGTGCGGCGGAAAGCCGAATTGTTTTTGGAACTCACGCAACAAATGGAAAGGGCTCAATCCTGCGAGCTTTGCTAGCTCTTCCAAAGAAACATCGGTTTGAGGAAAGTCCTCAAGAAACTCTTTGACCAGATGCACCTGCCTTTGCGCTTTGGTTACATCTTGAAGCGAGGCTCGATGTGTACTGTGTTTGCTTGCTAGTTTGATCAGTGTGCCGTAGACAAGCGTTTCTCGCAGTAAGCGGTTATCTGACTTCTCCAGCGTATCGAACACCAACCGTAATTGGTTAGCGAGTTCCGGATCGTAAACGACGGGCTGCGGGAAGTAGGGCAAAGCTACATTGGGTGCCCCAAGTTCCTCCCCGAGCGTTTGAAACTGCTCCGGTACGGGGTACATGGCTTTATATTCCCAGCCTCCTTCTGACGCTGAGTGACCATTATGTACCTCGTCGGCGTTAACAAGAATGATGCTGTCTTGCGGCGCAATATGGTTGCCGCCAGTACGAAAGAATTGTTGTGCGCCTTTTTCAATCACACCAATGGTATAGCCCTCATGACTATGGCGAGAGAAGTTTTGCTTTTCATATTTAGCCTCGAGCAGCTCTAAACCCCCCAGCTCTTGGGCAATTTTAAACGTCGCAACTTCCTTATTCTTTTCTTTCATCTCTTTCTATTTTGCCAAGTGTCGCCTAGTGGCTTTGGAGTCTACCGGATCCATCCTGCTTATTTTTGTACAAAATTGCTATCGGTATTAAAAATAAACACCAAAAAGGTTAATTGTTTTTAAATTGAGCATTAAACATTTTGTATTTTCTGAATTTTACTTATTGGGAAGACATTTGGTCTGGTTGTTATCTATTCATTGGTATAAGATCCGCCGCCTGTTTTTGAAAGCCAGTCCCACCATGATCGATTTATCTGTACTTCCTGTTTATCTCACCGCCGTTGTTGCACTTCTTTTGTTGCCTGGACCTGACATGTTGCTGATTGCTAGCTCTAGCATGAGCTATGGTAAGAAAGTCGGTTTGTTTGCGAGCTTGGGCAATGCGACGTCGGGTGTGATTTTGACCCTATTGGCAGCAATGGGTGTCTCGACCTTGATTGCGATGAGCCCAATCGCGTTAAAAGTGCTTCATCTACTGGGTGGCGCGTACTTACTAAAAATGGGCTGGGACTGTTTAAGAGCGGATGTTTCTGCTGCACCAGAGCTTGATCAGAAAAACAAAATGGCATCGACTTACTATCAACGTGCTTTGATGAGTAACCTGTTGAACCCTAAGGCGTTGGTGTTCTTCGTGATGTTTTTACCTCAGTTTGTCTCTAGCAACATTACTGCATCTTCGGGTGAGCAAATGCTTGCGCTTGGTTTGCTGTTAAACGTACTCGGTTTGCTATTCAACATCTTGCTGGTTGCTCTGGCAGGTACACTGGGTAAAGGGTTGTTGGAAAATGACAAATTCCGTATGTACCAAGGCAAACTGATGGGCTTGGTGTTCATTATCCTTGCGATATGGATGCTCAGTAGCTTTGCGATGTAAAGTGTAGGAACAATCAGATTTTTATACAAAAGCCAGCACTCGCTGGCTTTTTGTTTTAGTATCGCACTGATTTCCAAGGAGTGGCGGTATGAAACTTGAATTTAAACTCAATCCAGAACAAAACGATCTCGATTTTATCCGTGATGGCATCCGTGCTTATAACAACATGCACCTTCCGGATGGGGATGTAGACGCTATTGGCTGTTTTGCTCGAAATAACGAGGGTAAGGTTGTTGGTGGACTCACGGGAGAAATGTTCAATAACACCGTGTTTGTTGAATACCTATGGGTTGATGTAGAGGCGCGCACGTCGGGGGTAGGAAGCAAGCTGATTGCTTTACTAGCAGAGCAAGTAAAGCCACACGGGGTGACGCATTTGTATCTCGATACTTATAGCTTCCAAGCGCTCGACTTTTACTTGAAACTGGGCTTTGAAAAAGTCGGCCAGTATTCAGGTTACCCAGCAGCAGGTATTGATAAACACTTTCTTCAAAAACAGATAGTTTGATTCTTTTTGAATAGAAAAAAGAGGCGCTCGATGCGCCTCTTTTGCTATTCGCTATTTTCACAGAATCGATGTTTCAAACTCGAATTACAAGCTTTGTTGATGTGCTTCGATCAATGCATTCATCTTCGCTTCTGCTGCTTGGTTAGCTTGCGCGTAGTCCATCTCAGTAGGGAAGTCGCTGATTACTTCGTAGTAACACTTCAACTTAGGCTCAGTGCCAGAAGGACGAACAATCACACGCGATTTGTCTTCTAGGTGATAAACCAGTACGTCACTCGCTGGCAAGTTGATGGCTTCTGTTGGGCCATCGGTTACAAAGCGAAGTGATGACTTCAGATCTTCGATCACTTCTATACGTTTACCCGCGATCTCTTTCGGTGGGTTTGCGCGCAGTTTGTCACCGATTGGTGGTGATTTCGGGTCAAGTGCAATACTGCGCTGCGCGTTAAAGTAGAAACCGTGTTGGCGGTATAACTCTTCTAACTTATCCCAAAGCGTTTTGCCTTGTGCTTTTAGCTTACCTGTTAATTGAGAGAAAGCGACCAGTGCTGACAAACCATCTTTATCCCATACCTTGTTCCCTACGGTGTAGCCAAGCGCTTCTTCGTAAGCGAATAGGAATGGATTGGCCTCTGTCTCTTGCGTCATTGCTACGTTAGTTAGCCATTTAAAGCCCGTTAGCGTTTGGTAGTATTCTGCTCCGTGTGCTTTAGCAATGCTGCTCAATAGGCGAGAAGACACGATGGTATTACCAACAAGTGCGTTTGGTTGACCTTGCAGTAAGTAATCACCAAACAACGAACCCACTTGGTCACCCGTCAGCATATGGTATTCGCCATCTGGGCGTTTTACTGCCACCGCAAAGCGGTCTGCATCAGGGTCGTTTGCGCAGGCAATATCGGCATCGACAGATTTACCTAGCGCCATCACCATGTCCATCGCGCCTGCTTCTTCAGGGTTCGGGAAATTTACCGTAGGGAACGTACCGTCCGGTTCACGCTGTTCCGAAACACTTGCCACTTTTTCAAAGCCAGCATCTGCAAGTAGTGTTTCTGCCATTTCCGCTCCGACACCGTGCATAGCTGTGTAAACAATCGAGATATCTGTGTTGCTGTCCGGTGTTAGCAGGGCATTGTCGTTCATTGTTTTGCGGTATGTTTGGTAGTACTCGTCTTCAAGCCAAACTAACAAACCTTTTTGTTTTGCATCGTCTAGTGACATCAGAGGAAGCGGTTTTGTTGTTGCCTCATCAATTCTTGCAGCAATTCCGGAATCGTGTGGTGGAATGATTTGTGCGCCATTTTCCCAGTAGACTTTAAAGCCATTGTACTCCGGAGGGTTATGGCTTGCTGTCACGACGACAGCCGCAGCCGCATTTAACTCACGAACACCGAAGGCAACAATTGGTGTTGCCGCTACCTTGTAGGTTAGGTAAACCTTGATGCCTAGGGCGGTCAGTACTGAAGCAGTATCGTGTGCAAACTGTTTGGAGTCAGGGCGACCATCGTAACCGATAACCACGCCACGAGATGAAGCATCTTTCACCTGTTCAATCAGATAATGACCGAGACCCGTAGCTGTTTCTTGAATCACTAAGCGGTTCATTCGGTTTGGGCCCGCGCCCACTTTGCCACGCAAACCAGCGGTACCAAAAGCCAAACGTGAGCCGAATCGATCTGTCAGTTCTTGTTCATTATTTGCATCGACTAGGTGCTGGAGCTCTTCGCGGGTTTTAGGGTCTGGGTCTCGTGCTAGCCACTGAGTAATTTGTGTTGTCATATTCATCTTTCCTTAGCAGGGGAAGCCTACTTGTTTAGACACTTTTATTCGTAAAGTGTCCCAATGTTTTCTTTCTTACAATGTAAATGGTTCTCAATTACATTTCAAAGAGGGCAATCGATAAACCAAATTTATTTTTCAGTCTGTACAGAATTTATTCACAGTTAATTTCTTGAAGAACTATTGAACTATAACTAGCCTTTTAACATAAATATAACAAAGAGTGCTGAAATCGTAGTTTTTATGATTTTTTGTAAATTTGTTCGATATTTGCATCGGGAAGCAAGGAAGCTGGCGCAAGCGCAGCGGCTGAGCAGAGGAGAGATCTTTTGAAAAGATTAGCAACTACTCTAGCCTTATTAACGAATGTGATTTTTATCACATTTTCTTCGTCAAGTTGGTCAGAGCAAAATGATTACAACATGACGCGGGGTGTTACGGGGATCAGTGAGCAAGTGTATGAATTACATATGCTGATCTTCTATATATGCTGCGCCATTGCCTTTGTTGTATTTGGCGTGATGTTCTATTCCATCTTCCGACACCGCAAGTCAAAAGGGGCAGTTGCGGCTAATTTCCACGAAAGCACCAAAGTGGAGATTATCTGGACCGTCATCCCAGTCATTATCCTTATCGCGATGGCGATTCCAGCAACCAAAACACTGGTGGCAATGGAAGATACTAGCCAATCTGACCTCACCATTAAGATCACAGGCTCTCAATGGAAGTGGCATTACAGCTACTTCGGCGAGGATGTCGAATTTTTTAGTCTGCTCGCAACCAGTCAAAAAGAAATTGATGGCATTGAAGCAAAAGGGGCGCACTACTTACTTGAAGTGGATAATCCGCTCGTTCTGCCTATCAATCGTAAAGTTCGCTTCTTAATGACCTCAGATGACGTGATTCATTCATGGTGGGTGCCTGACTTCGCGGTTAAGAAAGACACCATCCCGGGGTTTATCAATGAAGCGTGGACCAAGATTGATGAGCCGGGCGTCTATCGCGGTCAGTGTGCTGAGCTTTGTGGTCGAGCACATGGTTTTATGCCAGTAGTTGTTCATGCAATGGCAGAAGACGACTTTGACCAGTGGATGTCAGACAAGAAGCAAGAGCTTGCTTTACAAAAAGCGGCCGCACAAGAAGCGTTGACGCAAGATCTGTCGATGGAAGATTTGATGGGGCAAGGCGAGTCGATTTACACCGCACGTTGTGCCGTGTGTCATCAAGCAAATGGTGAAGGCATTCCGGGCGCATTCCCGGCGATTAAAGGCAGCGAAATAGCTAAAGGCCCGGTTATGGCTCACATCGATGTACTAGTAAACGGTCGTGCAGGGACAGCGATGCAAGCTTTTGCTAACCAACTTAGCGACCAGGAAATTGCTGCTGTTATTACCTATCAACGAAATGCTTGGGGAAATGACACTGGCGATACCGTTCAAGCATCCGATGTTAACGCCTTTAAGGCACAAGACAGTGCCAAGGAGGAAATATGAGTAAGCCAATTGAAAAAGTGGTGAAGTCTGCTCCTGCAGAGGCGCAAACGACCGCAAATACCACCATTGCGATTGAAGACGATCACGACCATCATCACGCGCCGAAAGGACTAACGCGTTGGCTCTACTCCACCAGCCATAAAGACATAGGTACGCTTTACTTGTGGTTTAGCTTTGCCATGTTCCTTACAGGCGGAGCAATGGCGATGATCATTCGCGCAGAGCTATTCCAACCGGGTTTGCAATTGGTTGATCCTCAGTTCTTTAACCAGATGACAACCGTGCATGGGCTAGTAATGGTATTTGGTGCCGTCATGCCTGCGTTTACTGGCTTAGCCAACTGGATGATTCCAATGATGATTGGCGCGCCGGATATGGCTTTGCCACGAATGAACAACTTGAGTTTTTGGATCTTACCTTTTGCGTTCCTCATTTTGATCGGCTCTTTGTTCTTACCGGGTGGTGGCCCTGATTTCGGCTGGACCTTCTATGCGCCACTCTCTACAACCTATGGCCCTGACAGCACGGCATTGTTTGTATTCTCAGTTCACATCATGGGTATCAGTTCCATCATGGGTGCCATCAACGTCATCGTGACGATTGTAAATATGCGTGCACCGGGCATGACTTGGTTCAAGCTACCTATGTTTGTCTGGACTTGGCTGATTACTGCGTTCTTACTGATTGCGGTGATGCCGGTATTAGCCGGTGCGGTGACCATGGTTTTAACCGACAAGTACTTTGGCACTAGCTTCTTTGATGCTGCTGGTGGTGGTGACCCAGTGATGTTCCAACACATCTTCTGGTTCTTTGGTCACCCAGAGGTATACATCATGATCTTGCCGTCGTTTGGGATTATTTCGGCAATCATTCCGGCTTTCAGTGGTAAAAAACTGTTTGGTTACCATTCGATGGTTTATGCGACTTGTAGTATTGCGTTGCTTTCATTCCTAGTCTGGGCACACCATATGTTTACCACGGGGATGCCGGTATTCGCCGAACTCTTCTTTATGTACTGCACCATGTTGATTGCAGTGCCCACGGGGGTGAAGGTATTTAACTGGGTGGCGACCATGTGGCGAGGAGCCATGACGTTTGAGACACCAATGTTATTTGCCATCGCCTTTATTGTCCTATTCACAATAGGTGGTTTCTCAGGCTTGATGTTGGCAATTGTGCCTGCGGATTTCCAGTACCATGACACTTACTTTGTTGTCGCACATTTCCATTATGTCTTGGTGTCTGGTGCGGTGTTCTCGATTATGGCGGCAGCGTATTACTGGCTACCGAAGTGGACGGGCAATATGTATGACCACAAGCTGAGTCTGTGGCATTTCTGGTGTTCCATCATCTCGGTTAACGTACTGTTCTTCCCAATGCATTTCTTGGGCTTAGCTGGGATGCCACGACGTATTCCCGATTACGCCATCCAGTTTGCTGACATAAACCAAATCGTATCGATAGGTGGTTTCGCCTTTGGCTTGTCTCAACTTATCTTCCTGTGGTTGGTGATCAAATGTATCCGTGGTGGTGAAAAAGCATCAGCCAAACCGTGGGAACGTGCAGAAGGTTTAGAGTGGACGGTGCCAAGTCCTGCTCCGCATCATACGTTCACAACACCGCCAAAAGTTGATTAAGAAAGCGTGAGGTGAGTGAGATGCAAAGTAATTCATCCAATAAGAAACTCACTATCAAGTTGCTGTTAGCGACTGCGCTGATGTTCGGCTTCGGTTTTGCTCTTGTGCCACTCTACGACATCATGTGCGATGCGCTTGGCATTAACGGTAAAACCAGTGATGTCGCAGCGATTCAACCAACAGGCATGCAAGCGGATATCACCAGAACCATTCGTGTGGAGTTCATGGCTCACGTAAGCCCAGATATGCCTTGGGAATTCAAACCCAAGGTTGTATACATGGATGTTCACCCGGGCGAAGTGATTCAAACTGAATATCTTGCATTTAATCAAAGTGGCGAAGACTTGATAGGGCAAGCTGTACCTTCCGTATCGCCGGGCACAGGTGCGGCTTACTTCAATAAAATCGAGTGTTTTTGCTTCAATCAACAACCACTGGAAGGTAAGCAACAAGCGAGTATGCCTTTGATTTTCTACATTGAACCGGATGTGCCGGATTCAATCCATACATTGACCTTGTCTTACACACTCTACAAATTTCCTCCTCAATCGGGCGAGTCGTCGGTAGTTAGCCTCTCAAGGAGTGAGCAACAGGCGGGTGAGCGTCTGTAAGGAGAGAACTTATGAGTAACAAGCCTGAGACCTATTATGTTCCTGCACAGAGCAGCTGGCCTATTGTTGGGGCGTTTGCGTTATTCCTGGTTGCGGTCGGTGCTGGGATGACGGTTCAAGGTACCCAAAGTGATGGTGCGGTTGGCACACTTGGTTGCATTATTCTCGCGGTTGGTATGCTGTTTCTGCTTTACATGCTAGCAGGGTGGTTCAGTAACGTTATCACGGAGTCCCTTACCGGAAAATACAGTGCGCAAATCACGCGTTCATTTAGACAAGGAATGAGTTGGTTCATCTTTTCAGAAGTGATGTTCTTTGGCGCGTTCTTTGGTGCTCTGTTTTACGCAAGAATGATTTCGGTACCTTGGTTAGGCGGTGCCGACAACAACTTCATGACCCATGAAGTGTTGTGGCCAAGTTTTGAGGCGATATGGCCACTCACCACGACGCCAGGTGGGGAAACAACGCAAGCTATGCCATGGCAAGGGATTCCATTAACCAACACTATCTTGCTGTTATTGTCTTCGATTACCTTACATATGGCACACATCAGCTTAGAACAAGATAAACGAACTGCACTGATTGTTTGGTTGGAAATCACTATCGTCTTGGCGGGCTTCTTCCTTTATTACCAAGCCGTTGAGTATGCGCACGCTTATCAAGACATTGGACTAACGCTGCAATCCGGTATTTACGGAAACACCTTCTTTATGCTGACGGGCTTTCATGGATTGCACGTTTGTCTCGGCACCATTTTTCTCATTGTATTGCTGTTCCGCATCGCCAAAGACCATTTCTCGCCGAAAGACCATTTTGCATTCCAAGCGGGCAGTTGGTATTGGCACTTCGTTGATGTGGTTTGGCTATGCTTGTTTGTTTTCGTTTATGTGCTGTAAAGCTAGTAAGGGCGAGGGTTAGGGGCTATCCATCCCGCCCCTAGAGCAATCAGGAGGAGTATCACGACTAACGCAGAAAACATGACACGACGACCGAGGTAATGGCTCATTGGCTTACCTTTTTTCGATGAGTCCTCTGGGTCTTCGCGAACCATTTCGATAAGCGCTTTTGCGAGGTTAAAGATGATGAAAAGCAGCAAAAGGACAAGCGTTAATTTGAACAGAAATACGGTGGACATGGCACCTCCAGTTTCGTCGTCGATATTATCGAAATGGGTTTGGGTTGCTGTCTTTTTAACTGTGGCTGTGTTTTCTCTATTGGTCAAACTCGGCTATTGGCAATTGGAACGTGGCAATGAAAAGCAGCTTTTGGAGCAAGCGATTTTAGCAAGGACAAATACCTCATATAAGGACATGTCTGAAGTATTGGAAATGAACGATTGGCGAGAAGAGAGTGTTATAGGGACTAAAGTAAAAGCGAATGTGACACCTGAACCACTCCCAATAGTTTTACTAGATAACCAGACGTATCAGAGCGAAGTGGGTTACCTTGCGTTTCAAATCGTGTCGATGTCTCATGATCCTGCGACTCTGACGTTGCTTGAACTTGGGTTTGTGAAGGGAGAACGCTCCAGAGCCGTGTTACCGAAGGTTGAACATCTGCCTGCACCATATGACATCACTGGGCGTTTGTATCGTAAATCAACTAATCCGTTAAGTTCAGATCTGATGGCTGAAATCGGCGATACGATCAGAGTGCAAAACCTCAACATCAATCAACTTAGCCAACTACTTAACATTGAGTTAATGCCAACTGTCCTTCAACCTGACAATTTAACGCAGTGGCCATATTCATTTCCTTGGAATCCATTACCTTTAACCAGTGCAAAGCACTTTGGTTATGCTTTTCAATGGTTTGCTATGGCTGGTGTATTTTTGCTTATCACAATCCTGATTTTTATCCGTTGGGTTCGACAACCACGCTCACAAGGAGGTGAGAAATGACAAATGCAGTCACGAAAGGACGAATTGTATTGGTGTCTCTGATTTGTCTATTTGCGCTCCCCGCGATTATTGCCAAGGTTGTATTGAGTCAAGGTTGGTACGAAACGGGAGTAACCAATCGAGGTGAACTGGTAGAGCCATATGTCACGCTCGAGCAATTAGGTCAGCCATCGCCGTTAGAGGAAAAAGGTTGGCAGCTAGCCTATGTGTTGCCATCGGAGTGTAAAGAGCAATGTCAGCAACAAATACATTTGATGCAGCAAAGCCATATTGCATTAGGTAAATATCAGGAGCGTGTTGTACCTGTTATATGGACTTCGGAAGAGGCGAATGACGTTGACCAGAGCATTGTCGTGATGCAAATGAATGGCACGCTTTCATCGAGAGTAAAAGCAGGCCAGATGTTGATCGTCGATCCGCTCGGGCAGCTTGTGATGTCTTACACGCCTGAAGCCAATGAGGATTTAGTAAGGTTAAGTAAGGACGTCTTGGCGGACTTACGAAAACTATTGAAGTTGTCACGCGTAGGCTAGGGAGGGGGCAATATGACGTTAAGCGGTTTGGTTAGGTTCAGCCTGTGTCTTACTCTTGTGGTCATCATGTTAGGCGCATATACGCGACTGGCTGATGCAGGGTTGGGGTGTCCAGATTGGCCGGGTTGTTATGGTCAGTTATTTGTTCCTCAAACCGAAGCCGAAGTCACGAAGGCAAATACGTTGTTTCCGGAACGAGCAGTTGAGCAAGGGAAAGCATGGCTAGAGATGATTCATCGTTACTTTGCTGGAACTTTAGGCTTGGTTATTCTGATGATGGCAATCATGGCGGTGAGAGCCGAGCGTGTCGATCCGACGATTCCGGTTTTGCTGTGCATTCTTGTCCTTGGGCAAGCGGCATTAGGAATGTGGACAGTGACATTAAAGTTGATGCCAGTGATTGTGATGCTGCACCTACTGGGTGGTTTTACGCTACTGGCACTTCAAGCGTTATTCTATTGTCAATTACAATCTCAGCGTAGCCTCTATTTCTCTCCCTCTTCGAAGAGCGTGAGAATCTTCTCATTTATCGCTTTTGGCGTGGTGTTATTGCAGGTACTGCTTGGTGGTTGGACATCATCTAACTACGCCGCCCTTATGTGCACCGCTTTACCGATTTGTGAGGGAAACTGGACCAGTTACTTATCTTGGAAAGAGGCGTTTTCTTTCTGGCAAACAGGGTTTGATAACTATGAGTTCGGTGTTCTAGATTACCCAGCACGAATGACAATTCATGTCAGTCATCGTATCGGTGCCATCATTACTGCATGTGTTGTGCTGAGTTACTGCGTATTACTATTAAAACAAGACTCACATCATTCTCAGCGCTTAGGTGTTTGGATTGGCTTAGCTTTGGTTTGCCAAATCCTATTAGGCGTTAGTAATGTTGTGTTCCAACTACCTATCTATGTAGCGGTTGCGCACAATCTCGGTGCAGCCATCATGCTTACACTTATCTGCGTTAGTCAGTTCTATCTATGGCAAGGGAAGGCTCATTGGAGTCATCAAGCGAAAGGAGTTCGCTATGAGTAAAGAAATCGCGTTACCTCTAGAAAGTGGTAAGAAAAAGATTGGTTCAACCTATTTAAAACTGACAAAGCCTAAAGTGGTCGCCCTAATGCTTATCACAGCAGTCGTTGGTATGAGCTTGGCCCCGGTCGTTGACTTCCCGTGGCTACAAGCTGCGATAGGTCTCATTGGCATTGGTTTGATGGCAGGTTCTGCGGCAGCGTTTAATCATCTCATCGATCGCCGTATTGATGCGCGTATGGCTCGAACGCACAAGCGACCATTACCTTCGGGCGATACCAATCCTATGTCTGTCGCGATTTTTGCTACTGCTTTGGGTGTGATTGGTTTTGTGTTGCTTTCTGCCTTGGTTAATCCACTGACTGCATGGATGACTTTCTTAAGTTTGCTCGGCTATGCGGTGGTTTATACCATGTACCTAAAGCGAGCAACGCCGCAAAACATCGTGATTGCGGGAATTGCAGGTGCAATGCCACCACTACTTGGTTGGACGGCTGTAACCGGAGAACTGCACGCCCATGCTTGGCTACTAGTTATGATTATCTTTATTTGGACACCACCACATTTTTGGGCGCTCGCGATTCATCGCGTCGAAGACTATCGAAAAGTGGATATTCCGATGCTCCCTGTGACTCATGGCATTGAATACACCAAAACTTCGATTCTTCTGTACACGATACTACTCACACTTGTTTGTATTCTTCCTGTGCTGGTGGGTATGGTTGGCTCGGTTTATCTTTTTTCTTCGTTGCTTCTCAATGCAGGTTTTATGTATCACGCTTGGAAATTGAAGTTTTCTCCTGAGCAGAACAGCGCTATGGAAACCTTTAAATTCTCCATTTATCACTTACTCGCTTTGTTTGTTGCTTTGTTAGCGGATCATTATCTTGGTCTGTTCTTCACGCTATAAAAGCCGTTTACTGTTGTTTCAAACCGCACTGATTAGGTGCGGTTTTTTGTTGGCGCATATATCGAAAACTACTTTGCTGGCTAACTCTTAGCGGTGCGCTCTAAACCGTTTATTCATTCCGTATTTATCCCTTGTTCTAGTAGCGGTGAGTCTATCAAGCTCTCTTTCTTTAGTGATGGAAACAGGAGGGGAAGTTTCCATTGGGTAGAGCAACACGGTTTTCCGTTTGAGCCAGTCGAGTATTGCTGAACAAAAACTTAACGTGTGAGTTAAACTGTCTGTCGCGTTTGGGAAAACAGCTCGAACCAGAAGCGTGTGGGTGCGCAAGTGTGAGGTTTGATTTAAGCAGGAAGCGAGTTGAGGGCGTCTTAGCTGTAAATGGTGCTGACGTGAACAAATACGAAGCAAACAAAAAGGGATGCCGAAGCACCCCTTAGACTAGAGAAAAGAGTAGAAACTCTTATTCTGGTTGTACAAGTTCTTCGTACTGGAACTCAGGTACTACAACTTCAACACGACGGTTTTGTTCACGACCTTCGTGAGTGCTGTTGTCAGCAACTGGATTTTCTTCACCCATACCTGTAACCGTGAAACGGTCTGCATCGATACCTGCTGCGATTAGGTAATCTGCAACAGCTTGTGCACGGCGCTCAGACAGTTTTTGGTTGTAAGCTGCTGGACCAGAGCTATCTGTGTAACCAGTGATTTCAACTTGAGCTTGTGGGTACTCGTTCAAGAAGTTAACGAAGTTGTCTAGACGCTCAGATACTGAGTCAGTTAGTTTCGCACTGTCGAATTCAAACGTACCTGAACCGTACTCTTCTTTGTGCGTTTTCGTCATCATTACTGGTTCTTCTTCAAGAACTTCTTCTGTTACTACTGCCGCTACAACAGGCGCTGCTGCGAACTTGTAGTTAAAGCCGATACCGAAGAAGTTAGCATCCATATCATCTAGCACATCGTCAGAGATGTCTTGGTAACGTTGGTATTCCGCACGAACGCTCCAGTTTTTGTCGATAGTGTACTCAGCACCCAATGAACCCGTTGGTACAAAGTCTTTCTCATCACCAGAAATCATGTAAGCACCACCGATTTTCGCGAATAGGTTCCACGTATCGTTTAGATGCCAGTTGAATTTAGGTGCAAGAGTTAGTGCCCAAAGGTCGCCGTCAATCGTATCAACTGTATTAGCCCCTGACTTGAAGTTAGCTTTGTAGTCACCTAAGTAATCAACGCCATACTCAAGACCAATGATATCGGTAAAATCGTAACCGATGTGCATTCCGGCACCGAAAGCATCATCATCACAAGGGCTGTTTAAATAGCAAGCATCATCTAAAGTAGTCATGCCCACTTTGCCCCCGATATACATTTCAGCTTGAGCAGAGTTAATTAAACCACCAGCTACCACTGCTGCTACTGCAATTGCTACTTTTTTCATAGTGTTTCCTTGTATTGATTGCATATTAATTTCTACTTTGTTTTAACAATTAGAGTAAAACTAGGTAGTTATAAGAAATTAGTTTAATATTCATTTAATTTAACATCAAGCAACATTATCTTAGAACTTGCTACAATTTTCGTCGCGAACTTCCTCACAAACTTCTGATATTTCTTACATTGTAGACAATATTTTTAAAATTTTAAGAAAATAACTAATTTTATTGAACTTTTTTTGTAAACTTAAATGTACGCCGTGTTTTGAAGTGAACGTTAGTTGTTAATTTGCATTTTTTTAGAAAAAGTGATTGCAAGTCTACTGTTAAGTCGATAAGTTATTTCCATCGACACAATTAAATGAGCCTACAGCCCTTGTTATTGCTTGCTTTGTGAACAATGTTGCAATGAGTAAAGTTTGGGCAAAATAGTGGGTCAGGGATAGTAATTAGGAAGTAGAAGTAATGTTTCAAACTGATGATGTAAGAATTAATAAAGTAAAAGAGCTATTGCCACCTGTTGCAGTGCTTGAGAAATTTCCGGCAACCGAAACTGCTTCCACAACGACGTTTGAATGTCGCAACGCCATCCACAATATTCTTGAAGGCAAAGATGACCGTCTGCTTGTGATCGTTGGCCCGTGTTCTATTCACGATCCAGAAGCCGCGGTTGAGTATGGTAAGAAATTGAAAGTACTTCGCGACGAACTCGGTGAGCAACTAGAAGTAGTGATGCGCGTTTACTTTGAAAAACCGCGCACAACGGTAGGTTGGAAAGGCCTAATTAACGACCCGTACCTAAATGACACTTACAAGCTAAACGACGGTCTTCGTATTGGTCGTAAGCTGTTGCTTGACTTAACAGACATGGGCCTTCCTACTGCAAGTGAATTCCTAGATATGATCACGCCACAGTACGTAGCGGACCTTATTAGCTGGGGTGCTATCGGTGCACGTACGACTGAATCTCAGGTACACCGTGAGCTAGCGTCAGGTTTGTCTTGCCCAGTTGGCTTCAAAAACGGTACAGACGGCAACATCAAAATCGCGAGTGATGCAATCCGTTCAGCAAGCGCATCTCACCACTTCTTATCAGTTACTAAGTACGGTCACTCTGCGATTGTTGAAACGGCGGGTAACCCGGATTGTCATATCATCCTTCGTGGTGGTAAAGAGCCTAACTACAGTGCGTCTCATGTAGCGCAAATCAAAGACGAGCTAGACGCGGCGGGTCTACCGAAGAAAGTGATGATCGACTTTAGTCACGCTAACAGCTCTAAGCAGTTCAAACGTCAGATGTTGGTTTCTGATGACGTATCAGAGCAGATCTCTGGCGGCGAAGATGCTATTTTTGGCGTGATGATCGAATCTCATCTTGTTGAAGATCGTCAGGACTTAGTTGACGGTAAGGCAGCAACTTACGGGCAATCCATTACTGATGCATGTATCGGTTGGGAAGATACTGAAACGGTTCTACGTCAGCTATCGGATGCAGTAAAAGCACGTCGCGCTAAGTAAACATAAGCGTTTCTAATCTTTCAAAAGCCAGCAGTTCGCTGGCTTTTTTAATATCCCAGCAATATGAAAATTCACCTGTTGCACATATTCGATGTGTTTTAGTTTTAAATCAGTTATGGTGTCTAAATAGGTTAAAAAAGACTCAAGGAATGAGATGAATCGAAACGTCTGGCTACTATCGCTTTGCCAAGCTTTATTGATGACAGGGAACATACTGCTGATTTCCGTCATTGCGTTGATCGGCAAACAAATTGCGCCCTCATCCAGTATGATCACTCTCCCTGTGGCGCTGCAGTTTCTTGGTTTGATGTCAGCGACCATTCCTGCCTCTCTAATAATGGGGAAGCTAGGCCGTCGTTTGGGTTTTAGCTTGGGCAACGTTATTGGAATCCTAGGCGCCTCATTAGCAACTTATGCGCTGTCACTAGAGAACTTCACGTTGTTTTGTACTTCTACTTTTTTATTAGGAGTAGGGATTGGCTTCGGTACGCTCTATCGATTTGCTGCGATTGAAGTTTGTGATGAATCTGCGAGGCACCGCGCAATTTCTATCTCTATGGCGGGGGGAGTATTGGCGGCGGTACTGGGACCAAACCTCGCTGTCTACTCACAGAAGTGGTCAAGTGATGGTCTATATATTAGCGCCTTTGCCGTATTAATTGTCTTGTATGTTGTTGCGCTAATTCTACTCCAAACTATTCGATTTCCCGCTGCGCATACTCAGAGCTTTCGTGCAAAAGTAGACTCGATCAATGTGATTGTGCGTCGTCCAAATTTTATGATCGCAGTTCTAGCTGCGATGGTTGCTTATGCCGTAATGAATATCTTAATGACCGCAACTCCGTTAGCGATGATTGGCTGTGGCTTTGACTTCACCAGAGCGGCTGGCGTGATTGAATGGCATGTCTTGGGCATGTTTGTTCCTGCTTTCTTTACTGGCAGCTTGATTGAGAAGTTTGGCGCGAAGAGGATGATATTGGCTGGTGGAGTTCTATTTATTGCGTGTATCGCAATTAACATGCATGGGCTTTCTATTTGGCATTTCAGTACCGCGTTGATCTTACTCGGGGTTGGATGGAATTTCATGTTTATCGCCGCCACAAGCTTGTTTAGTCAGAGTTATGAAGCAAAGAACAAGAGTAAAGCACAGGCGTTTAATGAGTTTTTCGTTTTTAGCTGCGTCACCGTTACTGCGCTTTTGTCTGGTTGGTTGGAATCTACCGTAGGATGGCAGAACTTGAATTTGTATGTCCTGCCTTTTGTACTATTGGTAATGGGAATATTTATTATCAAAGCAAATAATAACTCTGAATCTCAAGTTGCATAAATCAACTTCAAGATTTTATAAGACCCAGTTATGTACGCTGGGTCTTTTTTGTCTATCGGCTCACAACCCACAAAATAATTGGTTAATTATTGTTATCTACGTAAGTTTTTTAGCCTTGGAATGTCGCATCAGTGAGGTTTTTTCTCTAGCATTTTGTAATAAATATAACAATCGTGTATATATCCTGTCGCAATTTAATAATAACTACAGAAGCCTCATCTATGTCAGCCTTAACTTCCAATAAAGCTCAAGAAACTCTCGTAGGAGATTCTGACGAACTGGTCTCCACTACCGATCTCAAAGGTGTTATCACTTATTGCAATGATGCATTTTGCAGAATCGCTGAATACAGTCACGATGAACTGCTCGGACAAAACCACAATGTCGTACGCCATGGTGACATGCCTAAAGCGGCATTCGGAGATATGTGGGCTCGTCTAAAACAAGGCAAAGCGTGGCGCGGAATTGTAAAAAATAGCACGAAGTCGGGTGGATATTACTGGGTGGATGCTTATGTAACGCCCATTTATGAAGGCCACCAAGTTGTGGGATATCAGTCGGTTCGTGTAAAGCCAAAGCGAGAGTGGGTGGTCATTGCTTCTCAAGCATATCAGGGCTTATTGAAGGCTGAAAAATCTGGCCGTGCTTGGACCTTGAAACTGAGTGATACGTTGCGTTATGCGATTCTACTTGGTGCGCTTGCGGCACCAACAGCTGGCTTCGCTTTTTCACTTGAAGGACCTTTGGCTTGGCTTGCGACATTGCTCCCGGCTGGGGTGCTCGCAATGTTGTTCCGCCAAGAGCTTATTGATACACCACTGCAATTTAAAAAGCTGCAAGCGCAATACGATAGCGTGAGTCGCATAGTGTATTCAGGTAATAAACCGTTCTCGATTGCAGATTTTCATATAAAGATGCTCTCTGCTCGTATTCGTACTGTCCTTGGACGTATGACAGATTCAGCTGTGCCATTACAAAACTGTGCTGAAGAGTTGAGTCACACAACAGCGGAAGTCTTGTCTGCACTGACTCAGCAAAACAACGATATTCACGAGGTTCGTGACGCGGCCGATTCAATGGAAGCATCTGCCAACTCGGTTTCATCTAGTTCTCATGAAGCCCATGTATTGATTGATGACACTTTGAAATCTTGTTTGATGGCGAAAGACACGATTGATCAAACTCATACCAACCTAGCGCAGCTTAGTTTACAGGCGGAGAAAGCCACAGAGACGACTTATCAACTGAGTGATCAAGCGCAGAAGGTAAGTCAATTAATGGAAGAGATAGGTGGTATTGCCGATCAAACGAATCTGCTAGCGCTTAATGCAGCAATTGAAGCAGCACGAGCGGGTGAACAAGGTCGCGGCTTCGCCGTGGTTGCCGATGAAGTGAGAGCGCTATCTGGACGGACTTCGAATGCAACTGAGCAAATTAAAGCATCCATTGAAACCATGTTGATGACGATTCAGGGCTGGCAGAAAGACATTATCGCTAACAAAGATCAAACGGATACATGCTCACAAGTTGCAGAGCAAAGTGCGTTGCGTTTGTCGGAAGTAGAGCAGATGATGCAAACCATGAGTGGGTTGATGGTGAATGTCGCGGATTCTGCTAATAAACAACTGCAACTGTCTAGCAATGTGAATCAACACATTCATTCGATTGCTTCTACCGCGGAGCAGAACTTAGCGGCAACACATTCTGTAGAGCAAAACAGTAAGCAGTTGAAAGAGCAAGTCCAAGATTTCTATCGACTAGCCATTCAGTTTGAAGAGAAGTGATACGAACTAGAACTAGATCGTTGAATCGTCGTTCAAAATGAACAGATAAAATAAAGCCCCGCTACAGAGAGCGGGGCTTTTCAGTTTTCAAATTCGCAATAGAGAAAACTGATAATTCTAAGCGATTAAGCTAGCAGTTCTTTTGCTGTGTTCACTACGTTTTCTACAGTGAAACCAAACATTTCGA
>NZ_JAADJW010000004.1:0-229503 GCF_010092875.1 Vibrio sp. LB10LO1 | reverse complement strand
AACTTTGAAACGCGCTCTCAATTTCTTCTGGCTTCAGACGGCATATGACGCGAGCAATGGTGTCATGTCGTGGAATACCGTATTCAAAAGGACGATAACATCGGAGCCAATCTAGGCGATGAATACCAAAATCCTCAATCTGCTCCCAGCCCTCCGCTCCTGATAGGACGGCACTGACGGCTAAAAGGATAATATCGAGCAGTTCATGTCGCTTACATCGATCAATACGTGGGTCTTCAATAGCTTCAAAATGTTGGAGAAAAGAGTCAGGCATACTTAAAACGTTACGATAGAGAATTATTAGCTGATCTGATCACCGGTTTGTCCAAAAGTTCCCATTTATAATGATCTTGCCGTGCCCCATGGTTCGAATATGCTCGCCATGAATAGTGTTCTTCATCAGTTCCCATAACGCCGCCAAAAAACGTTTGTGCATTGCATGATGTCGGATGTATTTTACGTGGACAAACAGATAGATAACCGCAAACACTATGACGGCAATCGTCACGCCATATGCTTCATAAACACTGAGTAAGTTCATTCTTTTACCCTTCTTTAATTAAACAATTCATCCACTTGCGACTACGAAAGCGGTACAAACACGCAACCCACTTAAATAAGGTTTCTAAGAAGAACATCGCAAATACCACCGGGGCGGAAAAACCAAACACCATCGCTCCCAATGCCGCCAAAGGAATGCCAAATAACCATTGCGTCGATAAGTCTTGATAGAGACAAAACTTAACGTCTCCTCCCGCACGTAAAACTCCCACGACCATTAACGTAGGCAAAGAACGCAGCAAAATACCAACACACAAAATTAAGTAGAATTGCTCAGCCATCTGCCTCGTCTCTGCAGACAGCGCAGTAAACAGGTCTAACACCGAGGATTGCAGGAACCACAAAGAAATCGACACAACTAAAGTCACACCAATGGCAATCACGGTGAACCCTTTAGCCTGGGCGTAGGCAAGGTCTGGTTTATTGGCGCCAAGCTGGTTCCCAACAATCACAGCCGACGCGTTCGCGATACCGGTCAGGAAGCTGAGTGAAAACGCTTCTATTGGAGTGATAACCGAGAGTACGACCAATCCCGCCTCACCTGTTTGTCCCATAATGGCGGTATAGGCGAATAAGCCGCCTGACCATGCAAGGAAATTGATTGTCGTCGGCATGGATAACGAAAAGAAGGGACGGATGAATTGCCATTGAAGAGCATTTTTGAGCTCTTGACGACCAAATCTCAATGGGTGCGCTTTTAGCTTTAAAAATAGGCTGATAGCGGCGACTTCAAGTAATGAGCTAATCACCGTCGCGATCGCTGCACCTTTCAGGCCGAGCTCTGGAAATCCAAAGTGACCAAAAATCAAAAGCCAGTTGAATGCTACGTTTAGCACAATACCCAAACCACTGAACCAGGTACTGAGCGCAGCTTGGTGCATTGCTCGTAACCCAGCCGCAACGCTTCCGACGAATGCGACAGCAAAAAGACTCCAGCCCGATACCTTCAGATATTGTTCACCAAGCGCAATGATTTCTACTGAATTCGTCGACAGTCCCATAATGGCATCGCCATAGAACTGGAACGCACACAAGGGGACTAACGCAGCAACCGTCGCCACCGCCCATGTCAGAGCGGTACTTCGTGTTACGCCGCCTTGGTCTTTCGCTCCAAAGTATTGCGCGGTGAGCATAGCGCCTCCAGCCGTTACCCCCGCCAAAAAGATGGTGGCAACAAATAAAGCGCGACTCGCAACACCAATTGCTGCGATATTCTGCTCCGTTAGCTGCCCAATCATGACAAGGTCAATTAAGCCCTTACTTGAAAACAAAATGGTTTGCAGCGTAACGGGAATCGCCACCGTTAAGATGGCTTTAAACAGATCCACGCTGAATATCGAAGGCCGCTCTTTAGATTGAGAAACAGAGGTTAGTGACATATCACTCGCAAAAATCATGATGAAATTTGCGTCAATTATGGGAGGAAAACTACTATCCTAAAAACCACTTATGTTGGGGTTTTACGTTCATAATAAGGAAGCCAGTTGCACTCACTCGATCAAATTTACGCCTTCGTTTCTGTTTTCGAGCACCACTCTTACAGTGCCGCTGGACGAAACTTACATAAAGATAGAACCACGGTTCGTGAGCTCGTTAAGGCGTATGAAGACGTGCTAGGGTTTGAGCTTTTTACTATCGCAGGGCGCAAAGTCAACCCAACCGAACGAGCGGTTCAACTCTACCCTCAAGCAAAGTTAGTCCTTCGACAAAACGAAAAGTTACTCGAGTTCGGCAGTGCCATGTTTATGGAGCCTAAAACCCAACTCCGGCTAGGGTATGACATCGATTTTCCCATTGAATTGATTGCAGAACTTGAACGCCGATGTCTCGCTCAGTTCCCCCAGGTACGAGTTCAATGGATCGAAACACATCGAGATGCGGCATTAAAGTTAGTCTCTGAGCATGATTTAGATTTGGCCATATTACCTGCTGTGGGAGGAATCTCTCCAAAATACCCGCTTATCTTTAAGCACTTGGGTTACATCAGTTACGGCTTATATGTCGGGGCACAAAGTAAGCTCGCAAACAAAGCACAGTTCACAATTGAAGATGCGCAATTAGAAGTGCAATACCTGTCGAGTAACAACATGAACAGTGATGGGATGATACAGCCATTCTCATCTCATACCCGTATTGTCAGCAGCCACACGTTAATGGTGAAAATGCTCAAAAATGAAGGCTGGGCACTACTGCCTTTACCCCTTGGCGAGTACTACGTACAGAAGCGGGCACTAAAAAAAATGCCAACCCCGCTGCTTGCGAATGATGTAAAAATGCCATTTAGCCTGTTTCATGCCATCGGAATGGATCAAGAGACAACCACACAAGCGCTAGTGGAATGGTGTACAGAATTAGCAAAGGACTATTTTCGATAGAAAAACGGGGGAAAGAAACCCTAACTTTCCCCATGTGCGCAATAAAGGATCTAGGTGAAGCGCAAAGTAATTGAAGTCATGACCTCTGAGCCAGTCTCCCAACCGTTACTCAGAAATGAAGTGAGCCATTACTTCAATGTTCGATAAGAAAAAATGTTCGCTGAAGTGTTATTGGATAGAAAGTGTGTTTTGTTTACGGTTGTACTCAAATCGATGGCTCTGTTCCACGCTGTCTTTCACTTCAAGATCTTTGAGCGTGGTTGAGCCTTTTTCATAGCGGACTTGGTCACCATTGAGCTCAAGAGTTAGCTTTTCATACCGACTTTTGTCACCGCTATCTGCGTATTGCCAGCGCACCGTATAAGTACCTTTGTCCACATCATATTCCGCTTGATAGCCTTCGTTAAAAGCTTCAATCGCAAAGCCTTCTGGGTACACCACCATCTTGATGTAGGTCGGTTTTTCACTGAACTGATAGGTCGAGATACCAAAACGAGTTTCGATGATCTCCTGCTCTTCGTAGAAGTGGGCAATCTCATCAGGCGTACTCACCATCACCATATCTGGTGTAAGTCGCATAAGATGGTAGCCCCAGAAAAAAGAAGTTTTACTGTCAGCGACATTCGGCACCAGCGCTTGCAACTCATCTAAAGAACTCACGTGAAACTCCCACAACAGCCCCCGAGAAAGCTGATCAAGGGTATAGGTCACTTTGCGTGATAAGTTTTCTGCCTCAAAGCCAATAAGATCATCACTTATGGCATCCGTGATGGAGTGATGAAGCAAAGCAACGCCTTCGACGTCGTAAGTCGCTCTTGGGTCTTTAAACTCCGAAACGGAGTCTGTCGTCATTCCTTCTCCGCCACATCCATTTAGCGTGAACAACACAACCGCACCCAGCAAAGTTTTACGCATCCCGACACTCTCTTTTCCAAAGACGGCGGCAGTGTAACGGTTGTCACAAACAGTTAATGTAAGGGTATGTAAGGTGCTGCAATTTTTATTATTACAATTACGTAAAGGTCATTTGATTTTTCATGGGATTATCATTTTATTCGATATCAATATACTAACGGCATTCCAAAACAACCGAAGACGAATGATAACAATGAGCTGGTTTTTCTTACTTTTAGGCGTGGGCGCCGAAGCCCTTTCACACGTTGCACTTAAAGCAACCGATGGCTTTAGCAAACCGCTGCCGGCGACCCTAGTGTTGCTTGGCCATTTGGCCGCATTTGTCTGTTTAGCGCAGGCGATGAAAGGTGGTATGCCAGTGGGCATTGTTCACGCGCTTTGGGCGGGTTTAGCAATTGTGTCAGTGACCTTAATCTCGCAACTGGTTTACCGTCAGCACATGGATACGAGCCTTTGGATTGGGATGGCGCTTATCGCAGCAGGTGTGATGGTGATAAACTTCTCTCACGGACACGCACACTAAACCATAAGGCAGCGACTTGTCAGATACTCAAAAGCCCTCTCTTGCCCTGTTTGATTTTGATGGCACCATAACGGATGAAGACATGTTCAGTGCCTTCCTCCACTACGCTGTTTCTGGTCCACGAAAATGGCTAGGGAAAGTAGTGATTCTGCCATTTTACGCGCTGTACAAAACTGGTGCTCTTCCTGCAAAGAGGATGCGTCCTATCGCCAGCTTTATTGCTTTTGCTGGGAGAAGGACTCAAGAAGTTGAAGCGTTAGGAGCACAATTTGCACAAGAGGTGATTGTTAAACACATTCGCCCAGAAGCCCAAGCAAAACTCGATTGGCACCAAGCGCAAGGCGACACCATCGTAGTGGTCTCTGCATCACTTAACGCTTATTTAAGCCCTTGGTGTCGCAACCAAGATTACCACCTACTCTGTAGCGAGCTACTCAGCGAAAGTAAACGCATCAGTGGCTTCTACCAGAGCGATGATTGCAGTTTAGAAAGAAAAGTAGAGCGAATTAAAACGGCGTATGACGTTAGCCAATATGAGACTATTTATGCTTATGGCGATACCCACGAAGATATCCCAATGCTCAAATTGGCGGATCATGCCACGATGAATTGGCAGCCTTGGCAACACTGAGATGCTCAAGATCTATCGATGAAAACAAGAAACCCTTCTCAAGCGAGAAGGGTTTTGTCTATGTAGAGCAGTTCAAGCTTAACGCCAAACGCCCCATTCTCCTGTGGTCCCTGGCTCTTCACCACGAGTCCACCATTGAGCTGTCCACTCACGACCATTGTGTGTCACAACATCACCTTGGTTGTAAACCGCGTCTTTGCTCCAAAGGTTAGTTGGATCAACTGGTGGCTGGGTATCACTTTTAATCAATGATAACGCGTAGCTAAAGTTGGCATTCGGCGCCAATACTTGGTTTGCGTAGATATTATTGGTATCGAACATGTAGTGCTTCATCGCTTCATGCCAAATACCCACATACCAATCACCCGTTTGTTGTGAGTTAAACTGATCGGCCAGCTCGGCTGCCCACGTCGTGGTGTTGTTAGCACTGATTGGTAGTGAAAGATCCACGATCTCGCTGCCTGTTACACTAAAGGTACGGAAACGCACCGTATCACCCGATTCAACTGGACCAAAACCTTGTGTCACAAAGTAGCCTAGAGAAGTCAGATTATTTGCGGGATCGGTAGGGTCAACTGGGTCAGTCGGTGGTGTGGTGCCATTGCCGTTTAGGGTAATGTCACTACAGTTGTAGAAGCCTTCACCAGCCACATCGATGCGTTGCCAACGAGTGTAAAGAATCGCATCACCCGAACGGTCTGCCGGGAAAGTCACCTGCATGCGATAGCGTTTTTCTGCATCTACATACACATCACCAGCAGTATCGATCAGTTCTAAATCGTCCCAAGTAAGGGGCTGTGTATCATCATAAGTTGGTTTGGAAAGGTAGAACTCCCAGTAAGAAGGGTTATGTGGCGCTTTACCAAAGAACACCAATTCGATTTGGTTGTTCGCATCTGGCGTCACGTTAGTACGTTGCCAATTTGGCGATGGGATATTCAAACCTTTCTTTGCAGCATCGCCCGCTGAACAAAGCTCACCGTCACGAACAATCGCTTTCACATGCGCCATATCGCGGTAGTTCGGCACGTTGGCAGCGATCTCACTACGTTGTACGAAAGGGTAAGCGCCAGACTCATCATAAGCCGCCTGACACGCTTGGTTTGGAATTTCATTAGTCCAAAAGCCGCCATCTAAATAACAGGTGTTTTGACGCGCACTTGGAAACTCGACCCAGCCATGGGCACTGACATTAAACGAGCTTAACGCAGCCATTGCGCCCAAGCTCACTAGAGGAAGGGTTACGTATGATTTCATCATTCATCCTTAAATTTTTTACCCCGCTGCTCGCGAACCGGGCAGCGACGTAGAAAAACTAGCAGGATGCGATTATTTAGAAGGTGAGAATAAATACTGGAATTGTCAGATTGCAGACTGCTTTCCAGCATTTTATGTGGACTTTGCTCATACTCGACTGACTCTTTCGAGTCACTTCAAATTGATGTGCTACAAAATCGAAGGAAAAGGATTAACGCTCGTCTTTGGGCGTATCCATCACCACCATGGTCGTGATCGCTTTGACGTGCTCGCACTCTCCCAATACATCGGCATGGAAGGCTTTGTATGCTGCAAGATCTTGGGTTTCCACTCGTAACAAATATTCGTTCGCTCCAGTGATGTTGTGGCATTCCACTACCTCGTCAACAAAGCGCACGTGATCTTCAAAACCAAGCTGGGCCTGCTTGGAGTGAGAAGCCAGACCAATCGAGACATAAGCAACAAAACCAACACCCATTTGCTGATTATCTAACACAGCTCGATAGCCTTTGATGATCCCTTTACGCTCCAAATCTTGCACACGACGTAAGGTCGCCGATGGTGACAATCCAACACGTTCAGACAACTCCACATTGGAGATTCTTCCGTCTGATTTCAGCACTTGCAATATTCTTTCGTCAAATCTGTCCATGGGGACCTTTTGTTGTTTATCTGTCGTATTTTCATCAAATAAAAGCACAAAATTGATGCCACTTCTACCTATCATTGTTCACGACTAGTCAAGACAACTCTCTTTCGCCCGAGTGCACGCAGGCAAAACAAAAATGCAGGAAAACACTATGGAATACCATCAACTTGGTGCGCTGGCACTGTTTGCGTTTGTCTCGACTTTCACCCCGGGACCAAACAACATCATGCTCATGACTTCAGGCGCCAACGTCGGCTTTAAACGTACCATCCCCCATATGCTTGGCATCACGCTCGGTTTTGGTGCGATGCTGATCCTCGTCGGTATTGGTTTAATGAGTTTGTTCCATGCATACCCGCTAACACATGACATTCTCAAGGGCTTGAGTTTCACTTACTTGCTGTACCTAACGTACAAAATTGCTACCAGTAGCAAAACAGAAGTCAAAGACGGTTTCCGCCCAATGAGCTTTTTGGGTGCAGTGGCCTTCCAGTGGGTGAATCCTAAAGGCTGGTCAATGGCACTCACCGCCATCACCGTATACAGCAGCGGTGGGTCTTGGCTAGAACTGGCTTTGATTGCTGGCATCTTCTGCTTGGCAAACCTGCCGTCCGTGACTTTTTGGACGGCGGCAGGCATACAGCTTCAACGTTGGTTGACGACCTCTAAACGGATAAAAGGCTTCAACTATGGCATGGCCGCACTTCTGCTTTTATCGACTATCCCAATGATATAAATAACAAAATAATCAGTTATAAGTGTGACTTAAAGCAAATTTCAATTAGTCCCTTGTTCGGTAAGTACAAATAATCGCCACTTCCAAGGGTGGATTGGTTCATAGTAGCAACAGCAGTGATAAGAATATTAAAAGCTTAAATGATAAGTTAAACCCATATCGGTTGCCCTTTCACTGCTTTGCCGCTGTCCTGTATTTGGCCGCGACAATCGACTCACTCTGACCGACAAGCACGATGCTGACCGGTCTGTCACACAAGGAGCGTTATACAATGCGTACTCGCAAGCTCATTCTTGCTACCGCTTTTGGCCTACTCATCTCGGGTTGCAGCCAAACCTCTACCACCAATACGGCAGAAGTCATTCCGCCAGAGTATCCGGTGGATTACTTCTTCCGAAATGCTGAAGTCTCTAGCTACCAAATTTCTCCCGCTGGTGATTACATTTCAATGATGAAACCATGGCAAGACCGTAAAAACGTCTTTGTACATCCTGTTGGCAAGCCAGAGGATGTGAAACGCATTACGTCGATCACCGGACGAGACATTGCGTACTACTACTGGGTAGGCGATGACACCATCATTTACTCTCGCGATACAGGTGGTGATGAGAACTTTTACCTCGTCACGGTGAACGTTAAAACCGGTGAAGAAAAAACCATTACGCCAACGTCTGATGTTGTGGCTTATGTGATTGACACGTTAGAAAGCCAGCCTGACGACATTCTTATCACGACCAATGAACGCAACCCACAAGTGTTTGATGTTTATCGCCATAACTTGAAAACTGGCGAAAACACACTGGTGGCACAAAACCCAGGTAATGTTCGCGATTGGGGTACCGACCACGATGGCAACATTCGATACATTTCAACCTCTGATGGCGTAAATACCGCCGTACTTTATCGTGATACGGTGGATGAAGAATTCCGCCCATTGAAGAATCTGACTTTTAAAGAAAGCTTCTCACCGATTTCGTTTACGCCAGATAACAAGAACTTATACGTTGCTTCTCGTATCACACGTGATAAATCGGCGATCATCGAATACGATGTGAAAGCGAATAAAGAAGTACGCGAAATCTTCTCTCACCCGGAAGTCGACGTGACCAGCGCCAGTTACTCGAATGCGCTCAATAAGCTAACGACCATCTCTTATGTCACCGATAAACGTCAGTATCATTTCTTGGATAAAGGTTATGAAGAGACTTTTGAGAGGCTGCAAGAGAAGCTTCCGGGCGTTGAAATTTCTGTCAATAACGCCACTCGCGACGAACGAAAAATGATTGTCGTCACCTACAGCGATACTGACCGCCCAAATTACTACTATTACGATCGTGATACCGACCAGTTAGAGAAGTTAGCGGCGAATGCACCGTGGCATAAACCTGAAGACATGGCGAAAATGAAGCCAATCACCTATACCGCTCGCGATGGTGAGACCATTCATGGTTACTTGACGCTACCAAAAGGTCGTGAAGCCAAAGATTTGCCGCTATTGGTGCTGCCACACGGTGGTCCTTGGGCGCGTGATTACTGGGGCTTCCAACCTGAAGTTCAACTGTTTGCTAACCGTGGCATTGCAGTGCTGCAAATGAACTTCCGTGGTTCAACGGGTTATGGCCGTGAGTTTTGGGAAAAATCGTTCAAGCAGTGGGGTCAGTCAATGCAAGACGACATCACCGATGGCGTAAAGTGGGCGATTGACCAAGGTTATGCTCAAGATGGCGAAGTATGTATCTACGGCGCATCTTACGGTGGTTACGCGACATTGGCCGGTGTAACGTTCACTCCAGACCTTTACAAATGTGGTATCGACTACGTTGGTGTGTCTAACCTATTTACCTTCATGGATTCCATTCCACCTTACTGGGCACCATTCCTCGCCATGCTGCATGAGCAAGTGGGCGATCCGAATAACCCAGAAGACGCGAAGATGATGAAAGCTTACTCACCAGTGTTCCACGTGGACCAAATCAAAGCTCCATTGTTGGTTCTACAAGGCGCGAAAGACCCACGAGTGGTGAAGAGTGAATCAGATCAGATCGTCGACGCTCTGCGTGACCGCGGGGTTGAAGTCGAGTACATCGTTAAAGAGAACGAAGGTCACGGCTTCCGCTCTTTAGAGAATCGTCTCGATGGTTACCAAGCGATGGACCGATTCCTGAAAACGCATTTGTTAGAGCAAACTCAACAAGCTCAATAAAATTAATACTCTCAATAAAAACAAAAAGGGCACCACGGTGCCCTTTCTTAATAAGATTTCAAACAAGAAAAGCTTGGCTATTCAACAAGAGAAAGAGCTTTCAATACTTCAAAATCAGCGAGCACCTCTGCGTAGCTCTTGCCTTTTACTACAATCGATCCCGACAAGTTTTTTACGCTATCCACACCATCATAGTAGTCTCCCACCTGACAACCGAGGTTAAGCTCAAACTCAGACTGTAAATTGACCTTATTGATCTTATTTACTCGACCTTGTTTCGCAGGAAAAATGCCTCCCATGCAGTAAGAGTCATTTTTCACTATCTCTGCAATATCCAACCCACACTCAATATCCAGCGCCATCTCAATCATATTCATATCAAATTGCGCCTGATAGATAGGAACCATAATCGCCCCTGGTGTACGACAAGCAGCTTCAAGGAAAACCAACTCACCGCTCTCTTTCACAAAGATTTCGACGTGTGAAGGGCCATTTTTTAAGCCTAGAGATTTCACAGCAAACGCAGCAAAGTTCGTCAATTGCGCATACAATTCATGGCTTTCTTCCAGAACCAAAGAAAGGCAAGGCTTACCGAATTGAAAATCAAGGTTTGGGAACGAGTATTCACAAGCCGCTTGGAAGCAAACTTCGCCATTTTTAATCAATAGGTCGACATGGTAGAGCTTACCTTCAACAAACGTCTCGTACTCATAGCCCAAGCCAATATTGGATGTATTGATGACATCATCATAATCGTGCTGACTTCTAATCACATGCACACCAAATGCTCCTGCCGAATCCTTCGGTTTTAGAACAAAAGGCAGCCCAACGTGCTGGGTAATCTCTGAGAACGTAAGGTTTGATTGATACGCGCCATATCGAGGCACATTTACGCCAGCGGCCAAGGCTTTTTCTTTCATTAAACACTTGTCCCTAAAGTAGGCTGTTTCAATCACAGTCATGCCCTTAAGACCAAAGCGCTCTCTTATTTGCGCAGCTAAGTACATAAAATCTTCAGATGCCGAGAAAACACGATCATCAGCATTCAAAAACTCGAGAGTCACCAGCGTACTCATCAATCCTTCTGCGGAACTAAAGGTAATCACCTTATAGGCGTGATCCAGTACCTCATCACTTAACTCGGCAAACTCAGCATCTTTAACACAAACTACAATTTTTCTTTCTTTTAAAAATGCTACCGATAATGCGTTGTGTCGTTTCGCCGTGTTAATACTGATAACTTTCATTTTTTACTCCACACTTTTGTTTTATTATTAATATGATCACTGATGACGTGATACCTAGCGCTAAAGAGATGTCCCATATATACGAGAAACTAAAGGCAATAACAGCACCACCCAAAATTGGTGCGATAAAATCGGATACAGAAAATAAAGATTGATAAACGGAAATCGTTTTCCCTTTCTTGCTCGTTGTATATTCCAATATAAATTGAACAGCAGGGACAAATAACAACATCTCTCCTAATGTCCATGCACTTACAGATAAAGCTAACCCAGCATAATCACTGATATATTTCACACTGAATGTGCCTAAAGAAAGGAGCAGAACACCACTTATTACTCGGTAGTGGATGTCTATATTCTTTGTCAGTGCACTAAGCTTAACCTGAAATAGGACAATAATGACGCCGCTAAAGGTGAAGATGTAACCGGCAATATCGGTCGGAAACTGCTTTTCACTCACAATATAAATCGTGTAGTAAACGGGAATAAAGCTAAAGCAAATAAGCGACAATGTAATAGAAATGATGGAAAGCAAGTATAGTGATTGGCTTCTAGACTTCCTGCTCTCAATAACATCCAGAACATACAACTTATTCATGTCAACCTTATAAATTGCGATTGAAGCAAACGTTGCTAAGCCGAAAAAGAGCAAGTACATGACATAGAAATCGTTAGATTGGCTAATGATAAAACCCATCATGCCGCTTCCTATGGCAACACATAAGTTAATGATGATTCGTCGGATCGACAAAGAGTGATTGATGTGGTCTTTATTCCTCTGAGAAGTGATGATGTACAAGATCACAGAGCGGCACCCCGCCAACGACATGCCAATCAAAAAGATCGCACACACTTGGACAATCATATTGTTTTGAGAGATGAGCGCAGGGATAAAAAGCCAGGGTATGGCCATTATTATGAGCACTTTTTTAGGGTTCGAACGGTCACTAGAAACGCCACCAAAAATTCCCCCAAGTAACCCGCCAATACCCATAAAAGGCAGCATCATCGAAATGCTTTCTTGATCAATGCCTGATTGATATAGATACAGCGAGAGAAGTGAAAACCCGCCTTGTAAAAAAGCGAGAAAAGTAATGGGTAAGTAAATGATTTTATTCATCGATATTAAACTGCCAGCCAATGAAGTTTGGCTGGCATCTTCCTTTAGTTAGTGGCTAAGGTTCTTGTTTCAATATCGCCTTTGAATAAGATACTGCTCTTTATTAGCTCACCATCTTCTTTACACACATCTAAGTGGAATCGAGTTGGGCCTTTATATTTAAAGTGCTCTCTTGGAATTTCTAGGTTTAACGCTCGTTTCTTATCATATTTAGATTCCGAACATACAAAACGCATGACAAACGCCGCGCGCGCATCAATCGCCCCATCTTTCAAGAACACACTACGATGGATAACATGCTTATCGAAGATCAATGCATCGCCCAGTTCATAATCATCTTGTACTGCGAAGAAGTCGAGAATCTTTTTCATTGCAGCATCATTTAGCGGCCCATCGCGCAGGTGCACGAATTCTTCTAGAGAGAGGTCTGAATTGGTTTCGATTTTTTTCTGAGTCATTTCAAACACAACGGGATCGATATCGTTGTACAGAAACTCTCCAGATACTTTTGATTTAGGAACGTAAGCCATTCCACCTTGTTGCTCATTATTATTAATAGGAACAAGCGGGGTCCATATGGTGCAACCGAAATCCTCAGCTTGTTGATAGCCAAAACTTTGCGTTCCTATGTGCCAAGGAAAACCTTTACTATCATTTTTCTTAAGCTCAAATCCCAATCCCTGTGTATATAGCAGTTCTTTTCCAGACAGCTGATTCATTACCTTTCTAAAATGCGTGTCAGTCATTAAAGATGCAATCGTCTCGTCACCTTCAAATAAGTCAAAAGCAATACGGCTAAAACCTGACTGATATTTATCACTTGGTGCTGAGATATCATTGTCGATTTTATTTTTTACAGTACTAATAAATTCTTGGGAAAAAACACCTTTTAGAAGAAGAAATCCATCTTGCTGGAACTTTTTGATATCTGACTCAGTTATTTGGAAATTTTTATTTATTAAGCTCATTATTATATTCATCATTTAATTAAACAGCATGATATGCACAAAAACACATACCAACGACGCCCGCACAGGCTATATTCAACTTTATTCATGTCAAAAAATACGCGCTAAAAAATGACCGGAATCACATTGAATTTAACAAATGCAACCAATATTTAACCTTGTTAGAAGTTGTGAAAACTCGTGATGTTTTTTGAAATGCTGACTTTTGCGAACCGACGAAGGTGTAAAGGTAGGTAAAAATGCTGTTTGGCCGTACAATTAGTTGCTACGCTTAATGCGAAAGAGAATAGTTATCAAAAATCGCAAGGTGAAAACTAAAATGAAAAAGAAGCCACAACCTAAAAGTCTCGAGATCATCAAAACACAAACCATTACGCCGAACATGCAGCGTATTACTCTGCAGGGCGAGGCGTTAGGCAATTTTCCGCTCGATTGCGAAGGCAGCTATGTTAAGTTGCTGTTCAACGAAGTTGGGGGGACAGATATCCAAGGCTTTTCTGAGGAAAATCGCCCAGTAATGCGCACTTACACCATTCGCCGCTTCGATCCACAGGCATGCACGATTGAAGTCGACTTCGTACGTCACATCACCAAAGACCTACAATGTGGCTTTGCGGCGCGCTGGGCAATGGCGGCGAAAGAAGGCGACACAATCAGCATCGTAGGCCCTGGGAGCATTTCGAACCTTAACACAGAAGCAGATTGGTTCTTTATGGCGGCGGATATGACAGCGTTGCCTGCTCTATCAGCAAAAATTCGAACTCTACCAGCCGTTGCAAAAGGCTATGCGGTGATCAGCGTAATTTCTGAGGCGGATATTCAACCTATCGAAGCGCCGGCAGGCATGGAGCTTCATTGGGTTACTAAGCAACCTCTCGCAGACAAAGTTCGTGAACTTGAATGGCAACAAGGTGAAGCCGCAGTGTGGTGTGCTTGTGAATTCGATTCAATGCGCGCACTGCGTCAGTACTTCCGCAACGAAATGGATGTAGACCGCGAAAACATCTACATCAGCAGCTATTGGAAACAGGGAGTGTCGGAAGACGGCCACAAGGTCATCAAGCGCGAAGATGCGGAGTTAAACGAGCAGTAATTCCCACTGACAAAAAATAAAAGCCAGGTCGCTTTCATAGCAACTTGGCTTATTTTTCTCATTTAGCCTGTCTCTCAGCTCATGTTTTCAGCTAAGAAATCAATCAGTAAACGCACTTTTGGCGACAGGTTTCGGTTTTGTGGGTACAGTGCCCAAATACCTTCACGATCGTCTCGGTAATCGGTTAACACTTCCACCAGCTCACCATTGTCTAACGCCTCTTGTACGTAGTAGTCCGGCAACTGTACCAAGCCTAAGCCACGTTTTGCCGCATCGACCAAAGCAAAACCACTGTTGCATTTGATTCGGCCAGAAACGCGCAAAGACTTCTCGCGCTTTTGCTCTTTAAAATGCCAGTAATCGGCGGTACCGACCAAGCATTGGTGATGGCTCAGCTCAGAAAGCGTATGCGGTTCACCAGACCGATCTAAGTAAGCAGGGCTAGCACACACGTAAAGCTGTCGAGATGACAAGCGCTTGGCAATCAAACTAGAGTCTTGCAAGCGTCCAAGACGAATCGCCACATCGACGCCTTGCTCAATCAAATCTAACTTTTGGTTAGTCAGATTCAAATCCAGATTCACCTGCGGGTATTTCTCAATAAACCGGTGCAATAACGGCGCGAGGTTCATTTCGCCGTAAGTCACAGGTGCAGTCACTTTGAGCAAACCTTTCGGCTCGGCTTGCATCTGCGTTACCGCTAACTCTGCGAGCTCTAGACCTTCGACAAGGTGTTTACATTGCTGATAATAAAGTTGTCCCGCTTCGGTCAGAGAGACTTTGCGCGTAGTTCGGTGCAGCAATTTAACCGCTAAACGCTCTTCCAACGCTGACACGCGGCGGCTGATTTGAGCCACCGACGTTTTAAGTTTGTTTGCTGCGCCTGTAAAGCTGTTGGTTTCTGCGACCGCGACAAATTCGCTCACGCCTTCCCAATTCGCCATGAATGTGGTTCCTGTGGAATTCTATGTATGCGTATTCTCACACAAAGTTAAATGCAGAGAAAACCTGTTTAAAAAGGATAGCCGACTAAATGTACAACTTGCTGCGGCCAAGTGATATTCAGAGAACGTACCATAGCATCACTGATACTAGCCCATTGATTAGGTTGAACTTCCATGTGTAAGTTATCTGTCGGCTGATAACCGCTGGACTGATAGACGTGCGTTCGCCCAAATAATATGGAAAAGGCATCTCCTCGCTCTATAGCATCCTGATGCACCGAATTGAGCAATGTTTTCACCAGTCCTTTCCCGCGAAAGTTAGGCTGCACACAGACTTCCGCAATACCGCTAATGGGAAAGGATTGATCATCTATCATCACTTGCTTCTCGTGCACAGCAATATGCGCTGCAAGGATTTCGCCATCCCAAATAAGGTAGCGATGTCGTGGTATTTCACGGAAGTATCGTTGAGTCTGAAAGATTTTATCTTGCTCTTTGGTGAAGCAAGTAGAAAGCAAATGTCTTAGCTTTGCATCGAGAGCTGGGGTGACTGCATCATCAAGTATGTATTCAAAGCGCATGATTTACCTCATTGATTTCCCATGATTAAAAGTAAACCTTTGAAAAACCACTTACTGGGATACAGCGCAAATAAAAAAAGCGCAGACTGAGCTGCGCTTTCCATTTTTCTCTCGGAGTGTTACTCAGTCTTCAGAATATCGCGCTTCACTTCACCCTTAAGATCAGTCAGCGTTTGCTGCTCAGTATCAATCAAGAAGTGATCACTGGCTTCGCCCGTTGCGAATTTCTCAAGAATCACAAACAAGCTGCCAAAGCGTGAGCGGAAGACCTCACCAACTGAGTACTCTCCTAAGTCCCCAAGTTCATCATGCTGTCTATAATCAATAATTTAAAATAACAAAAAACACAAATAGACCAATCCCTACCATTTAGGCACGCGATGCGATCGGTAGCGGTTTAAGATCTTGATATTCCGCATCCAGCTCAATACCAAAGTGTTGTTTGAGTGCAGATAGGTAAGCCGGGCCTGCTTCAAGCTCAATCTCCGTCGCCTCACCGTTAGTACGATGCTTTAAGGTGTAATTCGCCAGTGTGATGATCCCCGACTCTGTCGACAAAGTAGCGACTCGACTTGAGGTAAAGCGCGAAGCGGGTGAGGTAGAGGCAAAGTGATTGCCGCAGACTATGTCGCCATCAAACACGTGTTCAAAGTCCATGCTGTACATATCAAGCCACTGACTTTCATCATCATAAGATTGAACTTGAAGCATATAGCCAACGCGCTGGTCTTCAATAAAACGGAACGTTTGGGTGTCGGTATGAATGGCTTGATTAAGAATAAATGGTAATGGTGCTCTCGGCGTATTAGCGCCAAAGCCAGCATCGACGATCCACTTTTCATCGCCCATGGTGACCAAAGTAAACTGATGCGTCCTGCCTAACGGTGTACCCGATAAATGCACCCGTCCCAATAATGGTCGCGCATCAAACCCAAGAGTTTGCAGTACCCTTAAAAGCAAGCCATTCAACTCAAAGCAATATCCCCCACGGTTGTGATAAACCAATTTGTCGATAATGTCTCGTTCAGAGATGGATACACCCTTTCCTAACGCAATATCAAAATTCTCAAACGGTAATTTTCTCTGTTGATTGATATGCAACTTGAACAATAATTCAATATTGATGTCTAAGGCTTGTGCAACACCTATTTTATCCAAGTAAGCCTGTAAATCCGTGTTGTTCATTTTGATCCTAACTCGCTGTTTCTTCGTCGTGGCGACACAATAAAACCTCAACCGCAGTTGAGGTCAAACGGCAATGCGATTTTTCTGGTACTTATTTATTTGCTTGCTTGCACAGATAACAGTTCCAACTACCCATTATTACAGATGCGTAAAAATCATTTTCAATTTAACCGGATTATCATTTTTCGTGAAACACCTAAAATGGGCACCAACAAAACGACGCAGCGCAGAGAGAAACACTCAACTACGCTTATGACGTCACTCTATATACTGAGAATATAAAGGAAACATCCAATGGCACTTGAAATCAAACCAGGTCAAACTCACATTAAATCAAAAGCAATGGTTGCATGGGCTGCAGGTGAGCCGCTAAAAATGGAAGAAGTTGATGTACAACTTCCAAAAGCTGGCGAAGTTCTTGTTCGCATCGTTGCTACTGGTGTTTGTCACACTGACGCATTCACTCTATCAGGTGACGATCCAGAAGGTATCTTCCCTTCAATCCTTGGCCACGAAGGCGGCGGTATCGTTGAAATGGTTGGCGAAGGCGTAACAAGCGTTGAAGTTGGCGACCACGTAATTCCGCTTTACACAGCAGAATGTGGTGAGTGTAAGTTCTGTAAATCTGGCAAAACAAACCTATGTCAGGCAGTTCGTGAAACTCAAGGTAAAGGCCTAATGCCAGACGGCACAAGCCGCTTCTCTGTAAACGGTGAGACAATCTTCCACTACATGGGTTGTTCTACTTTCTCTGAGTACACAGTACTTCCAGAAATCTCACTAGCAAAAGTAAACAAAGAAGCACCACTTGAAGAAGTTTGTCTTCTAGGTTGTGGCGTAACCACTGGTATGGGTGCGGTACTAAACACAGCTAAAGTTGAAAAAGGCGACACTGTTGCTGTATTCGGTCTAGGCGGTATAGGTCTTTCTGCAATCATCGGTGCTCGTATGGCTGGTGCAAGCAAGATCATCGGTGTAGACATCAACGAGAGCAAGTTCGAACTAGCAAAACAACTTGGCGCAACTGATTGCATCAACCCAATGAAATTCGACAAACCAATCCAAGACGTTATCGTTGAGATGACAGACGGTGGTGTTGACTACTCATTCGAGTGTATCGGTAACGTAAACGTGATGCGTCAAGCACTTGAATGTTGTCACAAAGGTTGGGGTGAGTCAGTCATCATTGGTGTTGCTGGTGCAGGTCAAGAGATCTCAACTCGTCCATTCCAACTAGTAACTGGTCGCGTATGGCGTGGTTCTGCTTTCGGTGGCGTTAAAGGCCGCTCAGAGCTTCCAGAAATCGTAAACCGCTACATGGCTGGTGAGTTCGGTCTACAAGAATTCATCACGCATACAATGGGTCTACAAGACGTGAACGAAGCATTCGAATTGATGCACAAAGGTGAATCGATCCGTACTGTTCTTCACATGGATAAGTAATCCAAGATAACTGCTCACGTAATGTGACTGATATTTGAAAATTTGAAATAGGCTCTCTTCTTTCTTGAACACGTTTTCTTTTGGGAAGAGAGCCATCCGCTGTCTTTAACGGTCTTGTCCGCCGTTAAAAATCATTGTTTTATCGAGAGATTATCCATGACCATTGAAAGCCTAAGCCAAGCCAAAGTATTCGGTGGTTGGCATAAACAGTACACTCACGAATCTCGCGCTTTGAACTGCAACATGCGCTTCGCGATCTTCTTGCCACCAAATGCAACCAAATCAAACCCAGTGCCTGTGGTTTACTGGTTGTCTGGCTTGACGTGTACCGATGAGAACTTCATGCAGAAAGCCGGTGCGTTTCGCATGGCGGCTGAGTTAGGTATCGCCATAGTGGCACCGGATACCAGCCCACGTGGTGACGACGTTGCAGACGACGAAAACTACGATCTGGGTAAAGGCGCAGGTTTCTACCTAAACGCCACTCAAGAGCCATGGTCACGCCACTACCATATGTACGATTACATCACCAAAGAATTGCCTGCGATCATTGAAAACAACTTCCCTGTTTCAGATGTTAAGTCGATTTCGGGTCACAGCATGGGTGGTCACGGTGCAATCACCATTGGTCTGAAAAATTCAGATCAGTACCGTTCAATTTCAGCGTTCAGCCCAATCAGTAACCCAATGCAATGTCCTTGGGGCCAAAAAGCGTTTACCGCTTACCTAGGCACTGATATCGAAAGCTGGAAGCAGTACGACGCAAGCGAGTTGCTAAAGCAAGCAAAATCACCATTGCCAATCTTGGTAGACCAAGGTGATGCCGATAACTTCCTTGCTGAGCAATTAAAACCTGATGTGTTACTGGCGGCAGCAAAAGCCCATGATTCTGAAGTCGAACTGCGCATGCAGCCAGGTTACGACCACAGCTACTTCTTTATCTCAAGCTTTATCGCTGATCACTTGAACTTCCACGCTAAGTACTTATTTGCTTAACGCCAATTTTAACGCCGCAAGCAAATAGAAGTGCGTGGAAACCAAACGGTTTAATAATCTTCTCTATACAAAGCCATCCAATTATTGGGTGGCTTTTTGTATTCTAAAAACACTCACTTTACCTTTACATAACCCCCATTGAAATTTAGCGAAATGACGTCTAACTTGTAATCGAACATCATTCAATTACTATTAGTACTCTATGAAAAAAACGACGTCAGCCCTGCTAACCTCAACTTGCTTCGGGTTGTTAGCGACCTCTCCTATTGCCGAGGCGATAAGCTTTTTCGATCCTATTGATGGGCAATTGGATATGGGCGAATACCTTGCTGAAAACGCCTACGGCTTTTTACCAGTACCAATTGTGATTACCGAACCTGCTGTCGGCTACGGCTTGGGTTTTACTGGTGTGTTTTTGCATGAATCCGATGAGCAGCGAGAAAAAAGGCGCAAACTGGCGGAAACCTCACTCGATGGCGGTGCTCAACTTTTGACTCCTGCTATTACCGCTGTGGGTGGCTTCGCAACCGAAAACGGCACTTGGATGGGGTTTGCTGGCCATCGACGCACTTGGGCACAAGACACGGTTCGTTACCTTGGTGGCGTCGGTTATGGCGACTTTAATATGACTTTCTACCCGCAATCTACGCTGCCGGGGTTAGACAGCGTATTCAATGGTCAGGGATTAGATTTCGAGATTACTGGCGGCGGCATGCTCAATCATCTTCAATACCGCATTATTGATGCGCCGCTGTTTGTTGGTGTGAAGCAGCTCTATTTCGTTACCGATCAGAAAATCGCCAACTCTCCTATTGCAGACAAACTACTGCAAACACTGACCAATACTTCCCCCACTACCTCCGGATTAGGGTTGACGCTAGAGTGGGACAACCGAAACAACTTCTTTAGTCCCACTCAAGGCTACAACTACAAAGCGGAGTTCCTATGGTACAACGATGCCATTGGCAGTGATTACGAATACGAACAATTGGATGTGGAAGGGATTAACTATTGGGAGTTGGCAGACGATTGGTCGTTGGCACTGCGAGGACAATACAAGTCTCTTTACACCGATGAACGCTTTCTACCGCCAGCGTCTTACCCTGATATCGAACTGCGTGGCGTAGCGAGAAATCGCTATCAAGGTGACGAAACCTTATCAGTGGAGTCTCAACTGACTTATCAGTGGAATACTCGTTGGTCGACCAATATCTTTGGTGGCTTTGGTTATGCGTCAACAAATGAGTCGCTATTCGAACATGATGCAGAATACACTTATGGTGTCGGCTTTCGTTACCTCATCGCCCGCCGTTACGGCTTACAAGCAGGCATGGACTTCGCCTTTAGCGATGAAGACAGCGCCGTCTATTTCCAAGTGGGCTCAGGCATCTAAGCCCACTCTAATCAAACCATCAAAGCAGCCGCCATCACGTCTGTCATTATCACGACTGATATTTAGGGTTCGCGCCGTATTGGTTCGAGCCTTCTTCACTGTCTTGAATCAAGAAGTACAACAGCACCAAAATACCGATGATTGGCACAAAAGCGATTAACGCCCACCAACCTACTCTTCCTGAATCGTGTAGACGACGTACAGTCACCGCGATCGACGGGATCATAATAAACAGCGCATAAATCACACCGAAGAAGCCAAAATTGTCCATTTGCATCACGCTGCCAATGACCCGATCGATGATCCCCATCACCAAATTGACCAACACATTGACTAACGTAAAGTACCAATACTCTTGGCGTCTTGCCCTACCACTAAAGTTGGTATAGTTGAGGATAACTTTGTAGTACCAATCAAACATATCGTCTCTCCTAATGAGATGAAAGTGTCGCGAAAGTTAGACAACGCGATGCAAAATGCGCACAAAATGAGCGAAATAACATATTCATTCAATAGTTGTATTTTTAACTCTGCTATTAACCTTGACGTATATTCCACCAACGGTTACTTTTCACCCATAACGTATTATATAAATTCATCAAGTTGGCTCTATTATTAATAACTATATAACCGAGATTTCAGCAGATCGATCCTATGACGCGATCTTGCCGAAACAAGGGCAATAATTTCAAAGGGCACAAGATGAGAAAAACCGTAGTACTCGCTTTACTTTTGTTTGCACCCACACTTTTTGCAAACACGATACAGTTTAGCAGTATAGAAAAATCCAATATCGTTGTGGCACTGTCAGACCTTGAGTCGATGCCTCAAACCACTTATACCACCGCTCTGCCTTGGCTTGAAAAACCCGCCGACTTTAATGGCGTAAAACTCAGTACACTTTTACAGCACACATTCGGTGAAGTCCCTCAGCACGTCGAAGTACGGGCAATGAATGACTACCATTCCTATATTTCACGTGAAGACATCCTTCGTTACCAACCTATCATTGCGTATAAACAAGACCATAATTACATCAAGGTTCGCAATAAGGGACCATATTGGCTGATCTACCCAGTCACAAAATACCCAGAGCTTGATATCAGTTACTACCACTCCCAAATGGTTTGGCAAATCAATAGGATCAGTACGAAAGAAGAAGAATGAAAGTACAGCCCAACGTTCCCAAGCAGGGACCTTTTTCATCCCGAAGCAAAACCTTACTTCTGATTTTTGCTTCCACACTGCTGGTAGCCAACATCGTGCTACTGCAGGAAACGCGCGCACTGACCAAAACCTATTCGGATCAACAAAACCAAGCGACTTGGTTTTTATTTCATTTATCCAAAGAGTTATCGGAACTGGTTGGCGAAGCTAGGCGCCTAAACGAAAGCATCAATAATTTTGATAGCGCCGAATTACAATACGAACTCGCCTGGAGCCGCTTTGACCTTTTGATTCATAACAAAGAAGTCGATTCTTTCCTCTCCCGAGAAGAGGTTCGTGTGTACTTTATTTCCTTGTTTGACCGCTTTCAGCAGCTTGAGCCCATTTTAGTCGAAGCCAAAACTGGTAACAGCGTTGCGGCCAGTCAGTTTTATCGCGCAACACAAAATCTCTATATGGAGATGATCGATTACGTTACCCAGCACTTCCGTGTCGCGAGCCCGCTTTATAAGCAGCAACAGAAACAGGCCTATGACCTACTTCAAGCGCAATACCTCTTGCTAGGCATCTTCGTTATCACGGTAGCCTTAATGACGTATTTCTATAAACAGGAATCGAAGTTCCACAAAGCGCTTGCATTAAGCGACTCACTGACCGGTTTGGCTAACCGAAGCGCTTTGTTTATTGACCTACAAAACAAGCAGGAGTCAGGAACGACCTTTTCCCTGCTTTTGCTTGATTTAAATGGTTTTAAAAACATTAACGATACGCTAGGACACCAAGCGGGTGATATCGCATTGACCGAAGTCGCCGAGCGCTTGAAGCATATGGCTCTGGATAACTTTAAAGTCTATCGAATGGGTGGAGATGAATTTGCTGTCGTGATTAATTCAACGGTTAAGCAAGATATCGAAGAAGCGAAGCGTCACATTCATGTGGTGTTTGAGAAGCCTATTTTTGCGTCTGACCAAGCAAGCTCTCTATCAACCAGCCTCGGGGCGGCATGCTACCCGCAAGACACCGACAACATTGACTTCCTGATCAATTTAGCGGATAAGCGCATGTACAAAATGAAATTCCAACGTTAAACGGATAACCATGATGAAAAACTTCATGCGAGCAGTGCTATTACTGCTAGTGATCGCGATAGGTGTGCTGGCTTGGGTGTTTATCCCATCTCACGAAACTGTAGGTGCGCAAACTCTCGAAGAAGCACTCAACGACAACTACACGCTGGTTGGACGCCGCATTCATTCTACAGACCCTGACGCGGGTAACATGTTTGGTTACTTTGTCGTGTACAAAGGCGCAAACACGGATGATTTGGAACCGTTTTTGGTGACTTCTGATCAGTTTATTCGCATGGAGCAAACCGGTGACAACACGCTAGCCCTCACCGTAAATGGTCGCATCTACCGCTACCATAACGACCTGTGGGTAGAGAACCCAGATGGCAAGTTGCAACATTGGTTTGTCAGTGCGACGGCGAAATACGTCCGCTGATTAGACGCATACTTAGCGTCAGATACTTGGCTTCAGACTCTTAGCTTCAGATACTGAACTTCAGATAAACAAAAGCCCCGCTCACTAAGCTGCGGGGCTTTTTTATGTTCGAAATTGGTGAGGCAGAAATTACAGCACTTTCTCTTTGATCACTTTCATTACGCCAGAGTCACGATTGCTTGGTGCTGAGAAGCGTGCGATTTTCTTCACCGCTTCGTGCGCGTTCTCCATTGCGTAGGAATGCTCGCTCACTTGCAGCATCTCTAGGTCATTCAGGTAATCACCGAACGTCATGGTCTCTTCAGGACCAAAGCCCATGGTTTCTTGAAGGTGTTTGATTGCCGCACCTTTTGATGCTTCAGCATTCATGACATCCAGCCAAATCTTCGCGCTCACCACAACCTGATGGCTGTGACCAAACTTCGCACTCATGGTTGGGAAAACCAACTCTTCAGAACCACCAAAGTGACAGATCGCAACCTTGATAAAATCATCGTCAACGGCCAGTAGATCTGGCACGTATTCACAGCGATGGTAGTACTTCTGGAACTCTTCCAACGCTTTAGGATCTTTGGTTTCAATATAAGCCGAACGCTTACCACACAGCACTAGGTGCGTGCCTTCAACTTCACGAGCCGCTTGGATGATCGCATCAATTTCTGTTTTTGGAATAGTGCAGCTGTATAGCTCTTTATCTTGGTACATCACCAAGGTGCCGTTTTCCGCCACATAAATCATACGATCTTGAATCGGCGCAAACGTATCGCGCAAACTGTAATACTGACGACCCGATGCTGCCGAAAACAAAATGCCCTTCTCTTCTAGCTGCAAAAACAGGTCAAAGAACTCAGGGTCTAAACGACCATATTGGTCAAGCAAGGTGCCATCCATATCGGTGGCAATAAATTTGATGCTAGCTTGTGACATGACTTCAACTCAAAAATAAGCAGCACAGGTCACTCTGCGAATGAAAACGGCTGCAAAAAACAATCACGCTAAGGTACAGGATATTGGGTGAATCTCAAGCTGAATTGAACAAGGTAAGCTAGGCTCAAGATAGTAATCACAGCCAAAACAGGTACAATCCGTGCTCGATTTTTATTTCGCGCGGACTCACTCTCATGCACTCGCCTGAACAATGCTTTACTCGATTTACTGCGGATATTTCTGGCTACGACTTGCCAACGCAGTTTACGTTTCCGTTCTACTACACGCCTAATCCATTGTGTGTGTTGGCTGCCGAGCAATTGCAGCAGCACCTAATGACACAAACTGATTTCGAACACGATTTCGGCCTTGAGGATGAGCAAAACGGACGCGGCAAAATGTTCGGTGTTTTGCTAGTGCGTAACCCGCAAGGTGAGCTTGGCTATTTCAGCGCTTTCTCTGGCAAGATTGCCGATCAAAACTTGCTTCCGGGTTTTGTTCCGCCCGTATTCGACATGCTGACAGAAGAAGGCTTCTTCCGAGGTGAGACAGATGCTATCAATGCTGCGAACGCGGAATACAAAGCCTTTGCTGCCAACCCAGAATTGGCACAACTGAAAGCAGAAATCAAAGCCGACCGCGAAGCGTATCAGCAAGAAGAAAATGCCCATCGCCAAGTGATGATTGCCGGTCGTGCAGAACGAAAACAGCAACGTAAGCAAGGCGAGCAAACCTTAAATCCAGAAGATCTAAAAGCGCTACTGGATGATTTGGGTAAACAAAGCGTCGCTGAGAAGAATGTACTCAAGTACCTCAAACAAGCTTGGGACGAAAAGCTGGCAATCAAAGAAGCGCGCTTAACTGAGCTAGAGCAAAAACTGGTAGAGCTAAAAGAGCAGCGCAAAGATTTGTCTAACGCGCTACAACACAAACTGCATAAGCAATACCGCTTCTTGGATAACCACAGTGCCGAGCGCGATTTGGTGGACATTTTTGCTCCGACCACCAATCCAGTACCACCAGCAGGTGCGGGAGAATGCGCGGCGCCAAAACTGCTTCAGTTCGCGTACAAGCATGGTTATCAGCCACTTGCATTGGCGGAGTTTTGGTGGGGCGTATCGCCGAAATCTGAAGTGCGTCAGCACAAAAAATTCTACCCATCTTGCAACAGCAAATGCCAACCTATTTTGGGGCATATGCTGCAAGGCTTGGATGTGGAACCAAACCCATTAGCAGAGAACTGGGCAGAAGACAAAGAGTTGGAAATTCTGTTCCAAGACGAAGCCATGGTGATCGTCAACAAGCCATCGGGTCTGCTTTCTGTTCCGGGCAAAACCATCAAGGATTCGGCGTACACACGCCTACAAAAAATGTTCCCAGATGTCGAAGGGCCGTTCGTGATTCATCGCTTAGATATGGCGACGTCGGGAATTCTCGTATTTGCCTTAACCAAACACGCCAACAAGAGCCTGCAAAAGCAGTTCATCACTCGCGGCGTACAAAAGCGTTATATGGCACTGCTAGAAGGTGTCTTGACCGAGTCTGAAGGTGAAATCTCGCTCCCGATGCGTGGCGATCCAGATGACCGTCCACGTCAGCTAGTGTGCTTTGAGCACGGTAAGCCTGCAGAAACTTACTGGCAGCTGATTGAAGTGAAAGACGGGCGCAGCAAGGTGTACATGTACCCGAAAACTGGGCGAACCCACCAGCTCCGTGTACACAGTGCTCACCACATGGGTTTGAACATGGCGATGGTTGGCGACGGCTTGTATGGCGAAAAAGCCGACCGTCTGCATTTGCACGCGGAGATGTTGGAGTTGGACCATCCGTACAGCAAAGAGCGTATGTGTTTCCAAGCAGAGTGTGAGTTTTAAAACAGCTTATCAATGCAGAATAGATAGCAAAAAGGCACTGAATTTCAGTGCCTTTTTTACGTTTTAGAGCGAGTAAAAGATAAGGTTAACTCACCTTAAACTTGGTCCATACTTGAGAGCGCCAGCGTCTTGCCATGATGATACCGCGTACCCATTCATCCAGCGCAATCGCCATCCACGCACCAATCACGCCGTAGCCCAAGTGAATACCCAAGATGTAAGAGAACACTACACCCAAGCCCCACATGCTCAGAATACCCATCTGTACTGGGAACTTGATGTCACCAGCGCCTTTCAGTGCCGAGATGAAGATCAGGTTAAACACGCGGCCAGCTTCTAACACGATAGAACCCATCACCAATGCGCCCGCTAATGCCAAAATTTCTGGCTGATCGGTAAACACGCTCAAAATCTCTTCGTGGAATAGGTAAATCAAACACGTTGCCGCCGTTGATGCAGCAAAACCGACCAAGAAGTAGATCTGCACGCGTTTCAGAATGCTGCTTACCCAACCTTTACCAATGTAGTAACCCGTTTGGATTTGAGCCGCTTGACCAATCGCTAGCGCAAACGCGAAAGAGAAACGCGCGATGTTTTGCGCATAGGTAAACGCGGCTAGCGACGATGTACCCATTTGCACCACAAAGTAGACAATGCAGATCTGCGCCATGTTGTAAGACAGCACTTCACCGGCGTTCATGCCACCAATCTTTAGGATCTTCTTGAACACGTCTTTCGGCACTTGTTTGAGCTTAGACATTGGCAGTTCGATGCTGCTGCGTTTCAAAATCACGCCCAACAATAGCGTACCGATTACTTGGCTCACGACTGTCGCTACTGCAACACCTTCAACGCCATACACAGGCAAACCAAACGGCTGATACAGCGCAATGTAGTTACCAATGATGTTGAACACACCAGAAATTAGGTTAACCACCATTGGCGAGCGTGAATAACCGTGGCTACGCAGAATCGTGGTAAACACGATACCGATAGTAACGTTGAACGTCATCGCACCGCTGATCAGCAAGTATTCACGCGCGTACTGCTCAACTTGAGCCTCTAGTCCGTAATACGGCAAAAAGAACACTGCGCCAATCACGGCCAACACACTCAAGAAAGCACCTACAATCACCGACAAAGCGATACTGGCGACACCGACATCAACGGAGTCTTTTTCACGCCCTGCGCCATTGTATTGCGCGATCAAGATACCCGTGCCGCTGCTGACAAAGGTAGAAACGATGATCAGGAAAAACGTTAATTGTGTGATTACCCCAACCGCAGACACGGCTTTGTCTGAGTAACCACTCAACATGAATACGTCACTGGTTCCTAAAGCCGTCCGTAGCAAAATTTCGACAAGTATCGGCCAAGCCAATGCCACGATGGACATACGTTGGTTGATATTCTGGCTTTTAGGCATGTGTTTTGGACCTTTCCTACAACTAAAACTGCCCCACAGAAAACTGTGAGGCAGCTAACATTATTGATTTATTTTGTGGCGCGGATTGTATATCTTTTGCACAAAATGTCACGTGACTTTTTGAGGAATTTTGAAGAAATTTATCCAGTAAATCACACTATTATTTATACTTATAAATCCACGCCAATCATTCACCATTACTCTTTGATAATCGTGATTTTTTCCAGCTCTAAACCCGGCTTAACAAAGTTAATATCCAAGGTGTAGAACCCAGGATTCAACTTCACCGTCAAACCTTCTACCGTAATCAATTCACCGTCCGTGCCATGCATTGGTAACGTCATACTGAAGTCTTTATTGAGGAATAGACTGCAAGAAGATTGAGCCAGAGAATCACGCTCGTACTTCATCATGCCGTTGAACTGGTATACACCTTCCTCGTCCACCTTAAGCACAACCGAAGCGTTCACTTTCGTATTCAAGGTAATTTCCTGTTCAACGGAATGCGTTTCTTCACTTGGTTGCTCAGTTTGTGCAATAAAGGTTTTGATTGGTTCGTAAGCTTTCAGCGGTCGTTCCATGACTGGAGCGGCCATGATGAAGCGACAGATATTCATCGCAGAGCGTTGCAACTCACCAATGGTCAGCGTGCCGTTTTCTAGCGCTTCTAGCGTGTCATCGCCCATCGCATTACTCTCTGCACCGTCATTCTCGACCACCATGTAAAGATCGTTTTGTGCACGCACCATAAATGAAGTAAAGGTTTTACTCTCTTCACCCGCTTCGATTGGGTCATTCATCTTCGCCCACCAATCCGTCATCACAATACCGGTGTAGCCCCACTCATTACGCAGAATAGTGGTGTTTAAGTCGTAGTTGGATGCCGCCCAATGTCCATTCACTGGGTTGTATGACGTCATGATGGTGGTCGCATTACCTTGCTTCACTGCCATCTCAAACGGCTTGATATGGATTTCACGCAGTGCACGCTCAGACATAATGCTGTCCACATCCACACGAGCGGTTTCTTGATCGTTCGCCGCATAGTGTTTGATGGTGCCCGACACACCCGCTTTGCTTAAACCACGAGTTTGCGCTGCCGCCATTACGCCCGTCATAAACGGATCTTCAGAGAAGTACTCGAAGTTACGTCCATTCAAAGGGTGGCGATGAATATTGATGCCAGGGCCAAGCAAGGTATCGATGTGGTTGGCACGCAACTCTTCACCAATTAGGAAGAACAGCTCTTCGTTTAGGGCGGAGTTCCAAGTACAACCAAGCAAAGTGCCAATTGGTACTTGCGTTGCCTTGTGTCCACTGTCCATACGAATACCTGACGGTCCATCTGCTGCCGCTGCCGTTGGAATACCTAGTTCAAACAGACTGTCCGATACACCACCAAACGCGGCTGCCGTTCCCGGTGTCACTTTCGGGCTGCACATACCTTCACCACGAACGATAGTGGCAAGTTGCTCCGGTGACATCTGCGCGACAAAGTCCTCTAGGCTCGCTTTGCCTTGTTTCACATCCATCAACTTGATGCCTTGGTTGCCGGTCAGCTCGAACGTGCGAGGCATATTAGCTTGGATACGCTCAGCTAAAGAAACGCTGTGTTGTGGCGTCATTTCATGGCTCAACGCATACGTGCCATTGTCGCTCTTTTGTGCAGGCTTCATGCGTTCAAATTCATGGATTGGCGCACAAGCCTCACTCAATACTTCAACGACTAATGTGTCATCCAATTGGTACGTCGCCGCAACTGGCTTAGCGTGACGTACACTTTCACCAATACAGAACTGGTAGCAACCTGCTTCCAGCACATAACAGCTGCGATGTCCGGTCGCACCGCTGTCATCATAAGAAGCGAGCGAAGCAACAGGTACTGAGATACGAACCAACTCACTCGCGCCAGGCTTAAGTGTTTCTGTTTTAGCAAAGCCCGCCAACACGCGAGCAGGTTTACCTAGCTTGCCTTGGGGCGCTTCAACATAAAGCTGCACCACTTCTTTGGCGGCAAATTCAGAGCCAACGTTGCTCACTTCAACATCAAAGTGCAGCACAGCATCTGCGCCTTGCCCTTCGGTTGTGAACTCGACCAAATCACGGCTGAAATCGGTGTACGATAGGCCAGTACCAAACTCAAACTGCACCACTTCAGGATTGAAGGTTTCAAAGTAACGGTATCCCACGTAGATATCTTCAACGTAGATGTTGCAATCTTTACGCCCAAAGTTCGCCGATGATGGGTAGTCGGCAAGATCATAAGCAATCGAGTCGGTCAAACGTCCACTTGGCGATTGCTCGCCAGAAACGATATCCGCCAAACCATGACCGCCTTCCATACCCGCAGCCCAGCTGTAGAGCACACCTTTGATGGATTGATTGCCTTCGATAGTGTTTAACCACGCCATGTCCATGATGTTGGTGACGTTCATCACTACGATCACGTCGTTGAAGTAGCGATTGACCTTAGCGATCATGTCCGCTTCTTCTGCAGTTAAACGGTAGCTGCCCGGCTCGTCGGCGTTGTCTTGGTCTTCACCAGCGGTACGACCAATAAACACCATGGCTTTGTTGGAACTCGATGCCGCTTTGGCCACAAGTTCATCAGTCAGTGGCATTTCCTGTTGGAACCAAGGTTCCGCCGCCCAACCACCGCCGCCATCGTCAAATGGGTGCTCTGCAATCCAATCTTGGTAGACCGCAACCAACTCTTCATTCAAACGAACCTTTGCATTAGCGCGCAAACCGTCTAGCGCACTGATCGCGTAAGGCACATTCACTGCCCCGCCCGAACCTGTGCCGCTGCGGTGCGTATCAATTTGGCAGCGACCAAACAGAGAAAGAGTATCTTGCGCGGTCAGAGGTAAAACCGCGTCATTATTTCTGAGAAGTACAATCCCTTCAGCTGCCGCTTGTCGGCTTACAGGGACGAGGTTCTTTTGCGCTTGGCTAATTTGTTTATTGTTCATACACAACCCACAACCGTTCATTTTTATTTCGTATTTCAGCGCGCTGAATGACAACGGGTCACTAAAGTCGCGCAAGTCGTTATTGGCATCGCTCTTTTCACCAGCTAAACAGGCATTGAAGGCAAGTTAAAAAACGTCGCCAGCCCAGCAAAAACGGGCAAAAAACGTCGATGATAATTCGTTTTTCTATGGGGAAATAGTATGCTGACCGAATGCGCCATTCTACCAAAATGACGACAGTAAAAAGGAATATCGCGACATGAGCATCATCTACCAACTTAAAGCACATCAGAAGCACAGTCATCTCAAGTTTGCCTACGTCGACGGACATCACCATTGTGATTTTGCCGCCCACAAACATGACTTTTCTGAACTGTTTTTAGTGGTCAGTGGCAGCGGTAAACACACGGTAGCAGAATACGAATACCCACTGCGCAAAGGTGATGTATTTGTGATTAATGGCGACATAGAGCACGGCTTTCGAGACGTAAACAAACTCAAGATCATTAATTTGATGTTTGACTCCAGCACGCCGTTTTTTGAAATCCCTTCGATGCGCCAGTTATCCGGTTACCAAGCCATGTTCAAAGTCGAACCAATCGCGAGACAAACCACCGAGTACAAAGCCAAACTGACCCTCGACCGTCAGCAATTGCCAGAAATCGAGCGCCTTTTGTCAGATTTGAAGTCGGAATATGAAGCCTCACAGCCCGGATTTGAAGTCATGCTAACCAGCTTAATGCAGCAGTTGGTGATTGCTCTTTCCCGAATGTATCAAGACCAGAGCCAAGAGTTGCCACAAACCACACTTGCACTCAGCCGTGCCTTGGTATTTATCGAGCAGCACTTCAGTGATGTCGGCGTAAACAGCGATGCAATTGCGAAAGCAGCCTTCATCAGTAAACGTCAGTTAGAAAGGCTGTTTCGCCAGTTTTTAGACACGTCGCCAAACCAGTATTTGCGTGATGTGCAGCTGAACTACGCGACAAAGTTATTGTGTGAAGAGAACGAGCGCTCGGTACAGCACATCGCCGAACTGTGTGGATTTTCGGACAGCAACTATTTCTCGAAATGCTTTAAACAGAAGTTTCAGCACAGTCCGAGAAGTTACCGCAAAGAGCATTTCTTACCGGCATAAAAAAAGCCGCTATGCCAGCGGCTATGAATGGGTAACCATTCACTGCAATATAATCGAGCTCCCCCGTAAGATCCCCAAGTCGATTCAAGATAGTATGTTGCAAATCGTTTCTCGGCTCGGGCATTACCTCTCGCATATTGCCAATGGAGTGAGCGCGGCCCCCAAGAGCCGCACTTGAGTTAAGAATCCACGTATTGGCTTACCACCACGCTTCAAACATGGCACCTACTGTCACGGTATCCACGTCTGATGAAATCTTCTCACCTGTTACTGAATCAAAACCTGTGTACTCGTTGTCTGCATTACCCACTGTCGCGTAGAAACGCAGCATTGGACGAGACCAAGTTTCAGGACCGATCGCCATGTTTTGCGATAGCGTCATTTTCCAAGAGCTGTTGGTTGCGTCGATGTCATCGTAATCAACCACGCTGTAACCCGCTTCTAGCCACGTAGAGTGGATATCGTTCCATTGGTAAGTTGGACGAACAATCGCGTTGTAGTTGACGCGGCTCTCATCACCTTCCACTTCAAGTGCTTGGTAAGCAGCTAGGTATTGAATGCCCGCTTTGTCAGTCAATGAAGTGCTACCATCAAAGCTCACTAGTGTTGCTGTTTGACCGTCAGCTAGGTCAAACACACTGTCTTTTGCGTTGTCAGAGTAACGAACAATTACACGTTGACCCGACATCGATAGCTCACCCGCGACTTGGTATGCCGTTACATCGCTAACATCTTCGCCATCCAATTTTTCAGAAGCAAAACCATAGTTGGCGTATAGGCTTAAATTCGCAGACTCGCCCAGTTTGATGCTGTGAAGTTTACTTGTGATTGCGTAGCGACCGTTGTCACCTACCATGTCGCCTTCAACTTGAGCTACCGCACCGAAGTCCAACATCGCACCACCAAGGTTTAGGTTATAGAAGCCTGCGCCTTGACCATCGTGCATCATCCAAAAGTAGTCGTTCAAATCGGTTTGTGGACGTTGATGGAAGTCACGACCAGCCCAAACATAAAGGTCTGGCTGAGATTCGAATAGGTTTGTCGCACCAGCGTACATCTTCTTCACGTTTACGCCGCCATCGTCAGCCCATGAAGCATCTGCCCAGTGATCCAACATAAACACGAGATCCCAGATTGCACCACCATCACTCTTGAAGGCACGAGCTAACTGGAATTCGCCGCCGTTTTGTTCATTACCTAAACGGCCTGTTGCGTTTGAGTTCAATGCGCCAGCCGTGCCCACTGTCAGAGCATCACTGCCTTGGTAGCCCGCGCCGTAACGTGCGTAACCAGAGAATACGATGCCTAATGGCACTTCCGTTTCTGGTGTTAATACAGCAGGTTGCTGATCGTAGACGTAGCCAGTTTCAATTCTTGTTTCCAATTCTTGAATGCGTTTTTCAAGCGCTTCAATCTCAGAATCAGCAGCAAAAGAAGGTAGAGAAGCAAACGAAGCAGCCACTGCTAGGGTAAGAGGTAAAACCTTAAAGTTTTTCATGATAACTCCATCATTATTATATTTTGCATTTCCAAGAAAGCGCTTTCTTAATGAGGCAAATTTTTTTGCCAGAAATGAGCAAACTGAGCTGATGCTTGAGGTAAAAAGACAGAAATTCCCCAAATATCAGCAAAAAGGCTATTTCCTAGCGCTTTTGACGGCATTATATGGACAAAAAGCGAGCTAAAAAGTGATCACACTCACCAAGAAAGCGTTTTCTTAGTGTATAGATCACATCATTGATACATTTGATCATTAGTTTGAGTGATTGATCATACAAGCAGCTCAAAAAGCTCATTAACGGATAATGAGTCTGCATTCATAGCACCAGCTCGATGCCGATTTTCAGGATGCAACAATGTGAATATCACACCGTTCTAAAGCTCTATCGATGCTCTAGAACCCCTGTAAAAAAGGGCCTTCCACTATTTCAGTGCTAAAATCCATCAAAACTAAGTCGCCCTTAAAGAACGCGCCTAAAACAATCACACTCCTCAAAGCAAAGCCCCTGTAACACATTCTAAAAAGCTCACTACAATACGTCTAAAAGCATAAGCCTTGGTGTTGAAATGCTGTTTTGGCATGAAATCAAGGAAAGCGCTTTCTTTAGGTTACCAGAGAAAAGGGAGATAATTCAGTAAACAGAATTTGTAAAATCTCGTTATTGTTTCATAAGCTGATGAAAATTAGAGAATAAGATCACATTCGCTTTTGCTTCTGTCCTTTACTCTCTTTTTTTATGGGCTAACGAGTCTTAATGTTTTTGAAAGCACTTTCGAACTTTCAGATGCGCGTGATTTCACGTGCGCATTTTTGTTGAATTTATACACCAATGGCTCTCGTTTGGTAGACCAGAGCGCGACCAAGTCGACAAATGTGATGCCTTCTCTATGACGAATAGAAAACGGCGAGTAACATAGTTCGATAATTAGAATGGATAAGGTACTTCCCATTGATCACGATTAAAGAAGTCTCTGAGCTGGCGAAAGTTTCTCAATCTACTGTCTCACGAGCGCTAAACGGCCATCCGACAGTCAAAGAAGCCAACCGTAAAAAGGTATTTGATGCGATTGAAAAGCTGGGCTACAAGCCGAATGCGTTTGCTCAAGCCTTGGCATCTAGCCGTTCAAACAGTATCGGTATGCTGGTTGGTTCTTTAGATGGTCCTTTCTACGGCCCTTTGATGCACAACGCAGAAAACACCGTACGCGAAAACAATAACCATCTGATCGTGACCAGCGGTTTAGAATCACATTCACGTGAAATCGATTCAATTAACTTCCTGCGTTCTAAGCAAGTCGACGGTTTGATCATTCATTCAGACATGCTGTCAGACGATGAATTGATTGAGGTTATTGAGAAGACACCATCAACCATCGTGCTCAACCGCTACATTCCCGAGGTTGCAGATAAGTGCATCTTTATCGATAACGAGTTGGGCGGCTATCTCGCAACCAAGCACATGTTAGAAAACGGCCATACTAAAGTGGCTTGTATTACTGGCCAGCTGAGCAAGATCGATAGTCGAGATCGTCTACAAGGCTACCGTAACGCACTCACTGAACATGGTATTGATTACGACACTAACCTGATTGTAGAAGGTCGCTTTGACCATGAAGATCGCGGGTTAAATCATACCTGTGCTCGTCGATTGCTTGACCGCGATCCTGAAATTACCGCCATCTTCTGCCATAACGACAATATCGCACTCGCGGTATATGACGTCGCGTACGAACGTGGTTTAGAGATTGGGAAGGACATTTCAGTTGTCGGTTTCGATAACGACAGCCACAGCCAACATATTCGTCCAAAACTGACCACAGTAAACTTCCCAGTACGAGAAATGGGTCGTGAGGCCGCTCAAGGGGTAATTGCTTTAGTACATAAACAAGAGCGCCCACTTAAGCATAAACTGACGCCAGAGTTAATCGTGCGAGAGTCTGTCGGAAAACGATGATCTCCACACTCCAGTCGTACCAACTGGTTTGGCTGAATACAGATACAAAAAGGCCCCGATATCGATCGGGGCCTTTGTTTTTCAGCGATTTATGCTCTTAAGAGCGATGTTGGAATCGACACAACGACTTTCTCAACCTCTCCAGAGCGTGTAAAGATTTGCTGACTCAACGCGCTCGATAGCGCCAAACCCTCAACAACAAGCTGCTTACCATTGGATTTAGTTAATACCATACCAGCTTGAATCTTCGACTCCACAAGTTGATACACAAACGGCACTTGGCACAGAGTAAACGCCAACTGATCTTTCTCAACCACATAGCTTTGCGTTTGACCCGCCACACTTTGGCAAGAGAACGATGCCGATTCGGTCAAGAACTCATGACGATGAAGTAAACGTGGGTCGATACGAATCTCGCCCTCTTCAACCAAAATGCCCAGTTCAACAAAGCGCGTAATCACTTCTTCTTTCACCTGCCCGGTCATACCTGGTTGCTGCGCACCAGCATGCTTTGGTGTGTGAGAGTACGGATCTGTTGGGAATGCGCCGTAGTTTTCTGGCGTTTTGTTGAAACCAATACCAGCGCGAACTCGGTAGTAGTATTCCGCTAACTTTTGCGTCTCTTCGCTATCAGCATCCAGTTCACGCGCTGCCAAGTAGTTTTCTTGTACCGCAAGCAATAGCTTAGAAACCATGTGCCAGTAGATACAACCCAAACCTTCGTAACCAAACATGGTACCAGAGCGGCCAGTAAACGCTTTGTGGTTGAACACATCTTCGTATAGAGCTTCAATCGCTTCCCATTCTTCTTCAGCCACATCAGCATACTCACCACGGAGTTGCTGAATCTGAGCTTTAAGATAACCGCTGTTCTCTAGGCTCGCATGGAAGTGGAAATGACCTTGCTCATCCGCATTTACTAGGCGTTGATCGCCCTTACTCAGCATCGAACTTAACACCGGCACCGCATTGATTTGCGCGTCCGTTAAGCTGTTCTTGTTCATGAATGCACTCAAGTCACGATCTGGATACAGCATGAAGCTGTGTTGATCTTCGCGGTACATCTCACTGGCAAACAGATTATCCAGCAAGTTCACCGCTTGCGCTGGTGTCAGGACGCCGGCGCTCAGGGCTGCCACTTGACCTTCCAACATTGGGTACAACTCTTCCACCTGCAGACTTTCCGCTGAGTACGTCAGGATGTTGTAGGCGTTAAACAGGCCATCTTCACGCAAGTTACTAGCAATACTCGAATCCAGCACGGTCAAACTCACCTCAAGTAGCTGCTTGATAGCCGATGCTTCAACGGTGGTTTTGCCCGAGAAACCATTCACACGGTATACGCGCTGACGGAAATCTTCGGCGGCTTTCTCCAACTGAGTCAGGATCGCTTTGCGAGTTTGGCGAGTTACGGTTTCTTGGCGAATCTCTTTTGCCGCTTCCGACAAGATACGAGTGGTTGAAAGTAGCCATTCAAACACTTCTTTAGACATGCTGACCGAAGCGGGTGCATCTGCCAACAGTTGCTGCAAAAACGCGACATAGCGACGCATGTAGTACAGCGTGACCATCGACAAGCCATTACCCACAATCGCATTGTTCGCATCGTTCCATTCTGGTCGCTGAGTATTGAGCCAAATGCCGCCATCAAGTACCAAGTTACTCAGTTTCGCCAACAATGGTACTAGCACTTTCTCAGTCAGGTTGACCATGTACACGTCGTTGTCGTTACCAAGCACCAATCGACCATCACTACCCATCTCAGATACGCGTTGTTCGATGCTGTGTTGCAACTCATCATTGAACGTCACGGTGTCTTTTGGATTGACGAACAACTTCTCAACATCACACAACTCGTAAGGTACGTTCGCGTAGCTGAACACATCCGTTTGCATCATCGCTAACAGATCATCGCGCTGATACTTGTCTGCCAGTTCTAGGAACTTGAGTAAGTAGATGATTTGATGGTCGCCCCAGTAGCCGATATTGCTCCATGGGTCATCTGGCTCCAGCATTTCCCAGTCAATACCATCTTTGGTGATGCGGTATGGGTTGTAGCCATCCATTGTGGATGCATTCACAAACTTGGCTAGGAACGATTGAATAAAGCCAGGATAGCTCAGCGCAATCGCCTCCCAGTTTTGGAAGATGTCACGCCAGTTACCTTGGTAAGAAAGCAAACGCTCGCCATTGTCATCTTTCAGCTTGATTTCGTAGTGGTTCCAAGGACGGCTTGGATCACCGTGGCGACGACCAAACGTCAGCGGCAGATATTCGTAACTTAAGCGGATTAACTGTGCGTCTTCACTCTGCTTAGCAAGGCTCACAAGCTCAGCATGAGTAAACTGTTCCGGCAGGTCATTAAACAGCGCAACATGACGTTCAAACACAAGGCGGTTGGCATTACGAATCGTCGCCAGCACATCTTTTTTATCTAGGGTGTAATTGTTCTCAAATACCCCACCACGCATGTTATTGAACAGCACGTTCGCGTAGTGGTGCACACTGGTCTCTTCTTCTGCAGTGATTTGCCACGCATCCGCACCAGACATCAAACTGATCAGCTCTTGTTGGTTGGCAGCGATGCTCTGTTCAACTTGTTGTGCCATGTTCACTGGCTGCGCAAGGCGATTACGCATCGACGTCACATCGCTATGGCTCTTATCGATATCCGCAATGATCAACCAAGACTTGTTTTGGTTTGCTTCTAGCTTGATAGACTTGTGAATCAAGTAGCTGCCACGTACGCCTTTGGTCAGAGTTTCATTTTGGATTTCACGACCTTGACGGAACGCGCTCACTTGGCTGCTGCTCAATAAGCGCTGGCCATAATCGTTATCGACACTGAATACGGTCGTTGCGAGCAAAGATTCCGCTGGCTCAGCACGATCACTCAGTTTTGCGTACATGGTAAAGAGCGCTAGTGAACTGCCATCAAGCAACTCATTCCATTTGTAGGCATCGACCAAAGCGCTACGAGTTTGCAACGCAGACAGCGGTGCGCCCGATGGCAATAGGTTTTGCAGGCCATCAATCAACTCAATCTCTCGAGTTGTGCCTGACAGATCGGTGATTTGCGAGCGACGAACAAAGCCAAACTCTTCACTGGTGTTCCAGCTGTATTGGAATTTAAGCTTTAACGTGTGGTTAAGCTCTTCAAAAACAATCTTGTCACCAATGGTGTTTTTGTACAGATGGCGCTCAACTTGGTAGAGGCCATCATGATGGCGGTTGAACGGTTCCCACATCGCCACGCCTTGTTCGCTGGCAACTTTAATGATGGTTTTTGAACCCGTGTTTTCCGCACTCTCATGGATGTGATCGACAGATTTGTAAGGGAACAGCGCGTTCTCGGGACGAATACGCCCCGCCGACAAGCTGCCCGTGGATGAAATAAACAGCCAATGGTCACTGGCCGACACGACACTGATGAAAAACGGGTTCATTTGGTCGACATGAGAAATCTTGTAGTATCGCTCGCCGTCCAAATCGACGAAGCTTCCCTCTACGGTTGGGCAAGAATAATGTTCAAAAGTCATAATGTTCTTCCAATAATCATGAAAGCGCTTTCTTTCTACGCTTTTTTTAATAAGCTAATTTGTTTTTATCCTAAGTGGTGGCAGCGTGCGTAATGGTCTTCGCCGACTTTCGTCGCTTCAGGCACCGATTGAGTACACACTTCGGTCGCTTTTAAACAGCGACTGGCAAACGGACAGCCTACGCTGCTTGGCTTCCATAACGGGATCTCACCCTTCTTCGCCATCAAATCACGTTTACCGGAGTTGCCCACTTCAGGCACCGCTGAGAGCAACAACTGGGAATATGGGTGTTGCGGATTTTGTGTCACGTTGTCGCTGTTGCCCCACTCGACCATGTGGCCCACGTACATGACGGCAGTTTTTTCCGCGAAGTAACGCGCGGTCGCGATGTCATGAGTGATGTACATGAAAGAGATGCCGTGCTTGTCTTTCAGATCCGACATCAAGTTCAAAATGCCCAAGCGAACTGACACGTCGAGCATTGAGATAGGCTCATCCGCCAGAATCACTTCAGGGTCGACGGCAATCGCACGAGCAATCGCAACACGTTGGCGCTGACCGCCACTTAGCTCATGTGGGTATTTTTCTGCGGTTTCTTTCACCGGAGACAGACCAACCAGCTCAAGCAGTTCGTAAACCAACTTTGGAATCGCGTCTTTTTCCGCACGTTTGTGGATCAGAAGCGGACGTGCAATATGGTGGTAAATGGTATGAACTGGGTTCAGCGAGCCAAATGGGTCTTGGAAAATCATCTGCACTTGGCGCGCGTATTCCAGCTCGCCGTGCTCTTGAATGTATTCACCCAACTCTTGGCCTTTGAACGTTACCTCACCATCGGTTTTGTCGTAGATGCGCGTCAGAACGCGTGCGCCCGTGCTTTTGCCTGAGCCAGATTCACCTACGATAGCCAGCGCTTCCCCTTTGCGCAGTTCAAACGTGACGTCATTCACCGCTCGCATCAAGTTGCTTTTTGCAGACTGACCAATAGGAAAGTCTTTCACTAGATTCTTTACTGAGAGAATCACTTCTGGGTTTGTTACGTTATCCATTATTCTCTCCCATTTACATCAAATGACATGACACTAGGTTGCCGTTTGTAACTGGCACTAAGGTTGGATCGCTCTTCTGACACTCTGCAAAACATGCATTGCAACGCGCTTGGAAGTTACAGCCTTGCGGGATTTTCAGTAGGTTCACAGGGTTACCCGGAATGCCGTATAAACGCTCTTTCGGTCCGTGAATGGTTGGGAATGAAGAAATCAAACCTTTGGTGTATGGGTGTTGAGGATCACCAAATACGTTCTTCGCATCCCCAAGTTCAATTAAGTTGCCCGCGTACATCACACCAATGCGGTCTGCGATTTCGCCCATCAAGCTCAAGTCATGACTGATGAACAGAATCGAGAAACCAAATTTGCTCTTCAGCTCGTAAAGTTCATTAAGGATTTCACGCTCTACCACCACATCGAGCGCGGTGGTTGGTTCGTCCATGATGATCAGTTTTGGCTCTAACGCGAGCGCAACAGCAATCACCACGCGTTGACGCATGCCGCCACTCAATTGGTGTGGAAAGCTCGCCATGCGGTCGCCGTGAATGCCCACCACACCAAGCAGCTCAACCGCACGGTCATACGCTTCTTGGTAAGTCACTTTTCGGTGCGCAAGAATCACGTCGGTTAACTGCTCACCAATGGTGATCACTGGGTTTAAAGAGTTCATTGCACTTTGGAACACCACAGACACGTCATTCCAGCGGAAGTTGCGTAGCTGCTTATCGTTCATCTTCAACACGTCATGACCTTTGTAGAGAATTTCCCCTTCAGAGATCAGAGCCGGTGCTTTATGCAGACGTGAGATAGCAAATGCCAAGGTACTTTTGCCGCAACCAGACTCACCGGCGATACCGAGCGTTTCACCCGGAGCGATGCTGATGCTGACGTTGTTCACTGCACGAGCTACGCCGTTTGGTGATACATAATCGACGCATAGGTTGTTAATTTCTAATAAGTTGCTCATCTTAGACCTCGGCGCTTATCTGCTTCTTTTTTCAGTTTGTGCCACAGCTTAATGTGTGGACCAGTACGAAGTTTCGGGTTACTCACTTGGTCAATCGACATGTTGATCAGTGCCAGTGCACCACCTGTGATTGCGAGAGCCATCGCAGGAACTAACATCTCCCACCAAGCGCCGGTGTATAGAGACGAAGACGTTTGTGCCCAGTACAACATCGAGCCCCAGCTCACTTCTGTTGCGTCACCCAAACCTAGGATGCCAAGGCCAGCTTCTGAGCCCATTGCGTAAATCACTGTGCCCAAGAAACCACCAAATACAATCGAGACAAGGTTCGGTAGGATTTCGACTAGGATGATGCGGATTTTTGATTCGCCCATTACTTCTGCCGAGATAATGAATTCTTTATTTCGAATCGCCATGGTTTGTGAACGAATGACCCGAGCCCCCCAAGGCCAGGAGGTTATCCCGAGCAATATGGTGATGACGAGGGACCCCACCTGCCCTAAGAAAGCGGCGAGTACAATCAGCAAAGGTAGCTGAGGGAACACCAAGAAAACGTTAGTTAGGAAGTTAAGACGCTCATCGATTTTGCCGCCGAAGTAGCCCGCAGAGACACCGATAATGACGGCTAGGCTCATTGCAATCACACCAGCTGAAATCGCAACCGTGAGTGACTTTCTCGCGCCGTGCAACACTTGGCTGTAAACATCGCGGCCACTACGAGTAGTGCCAAGTACGTGCTCTGCATTTGGCGCTACGTGTGGTCTTGCAACACGACGGTCAGGGTCATGCGTTGCCAGCACAGGAGCGAAAATCGCACCAGCTAGAACAATCGACAGCAGCAAACCACCGATAATGGCAGGCGGGTTGCCATAGAAAAAAGCGTACACTTTGCCGAAGCTTTTTTTGATGCGCTTCCAAGAGAATTTCGACTCACGAGTCATCAGTTCATCGTGCTCAGAAGGCGTTGGGGTATTGATTAATTTTTCCATGATGCACCTTAGTTCGAAATTCGTGGATCAAGCCACACGTACAGCAGATCAGCAATGAAGTTGGCAGTCAGAACCGCCGTCACTAAGATAAGTAAGATGGCTTGGATAAGTGGGTAATCACGCGCCACGATGCCTTTCAGCAGAATGTTGCCCAAGCCTTGGTAGTTGAACACCACCTCAGTCATGATTGAACCTGCGAATGAAAAACCAATCGCCATCGCAATCGCCGTTGCAACAGGCAAGATCGCATTACGACCTGCGTAGCGGCTCATTACTTTGTAGCTGCTTAAGCCTTTCGCTTCTGCCATGGTGACGTAGTCTTCACCCAGCACGTTGATCATCGCGTTACGCATATTGAACACCCATGTCGAGATACCAACCACGACCATTGAGCCCATTGGCAAGATTGCGTGTTTCGCTACACTGCTGATGAATTCCCAGTTAAAACCAGGCTCCAACGACGGGTCATAGGTGTATGCCAACGGCAGCAATTCCATCTTCAAACCGAAGAAGTAGAACAGCAATAAAGCAGTAACGATGTAAGGGAAGTTACTGATGAAGGCCAGTACTGGCGGCACGATTTGACCAAACAGTCCTTCACGACGGTAAGAGGCATAAGTACCAATACTCACACCAATGATCAGCGCCACGATCAGAGAACCTAGCGCTAGGAACATGGTCCATGGCAGTGCCATCGCAATCACTTCAGATACGCTGACTGGGAACATCAAAACCGATGGGCCAAGATCAAGCGTGAAAACACTTTTCATGTAAGCGATGTATTGAACAAAGATGTTGCCATCAACAAAGCCGTACATCTCACGTACAGCATCCATCTGAGCAGGATCCATTCGACCTTGCGCCGCAGCAAACAAGGCATCAACAGGGTCACCAGGCATAAGGCGTGGCAACATGAAGTTGAAAGAGATCGCAATCAGAAAGGCAGTAAAATAAAAGCCAAATCGGCGAGCTAGAAACGACATATCAAACCTTTAACTTACGAGCCACAACACGCACTTACTTTTGCAATTACGGTTGCGGCTCCGATGTTAATTAAAAAACCTACCTACAAATTGAAATCGCTAGTTATTTCAGGTGTAGGTTGTTCAGGATGATCACGCGCTTGCCGCCGTCATACCAAACCGGTTGGATGTAAGGGTCTTTTTCACTTGGCCAACCAACGATATTTTTCGTGCTGTATTGGAACCAAGTTGGGTTTGAGAACAGCGGGATAAATGGCATGTTCTCTGCCGTGAACTCTTGAAGTTCAGAGATGATTGCTTCTTGTTTCTCTGCATCACCAATTTTACCGAAGCTGTCGATCAACTTGTCGATTTCAGGTGAGTGCACACCGTGACCTGCGTGGAAGCCTTTACCAACGCGTGATGTGTGGTAGTACTCTTGGAATGCAAGGATTGGGTTATCCGACACCATTGACCAGTTGATTGACATGGTGAACGCACTGTCTTTCAAGTTCTTGTCGTACACGGCCCAGTCAACGGTTTTCACGTTGGCTTTAATGCCCACATCCGCGAAGTATTCCGTCACCATTTGCACGACCTGAATCCAGTCCGTCCAACCGTTAACCACTTCGATATCAAACTCAACAGTAGAACCATCAGCGTTATCACGGAAGCCGTCGCCATTGCGGTCAACAATACCTGCTTCATCGAGCAAGCTCTGTGCTTTCTTCGCATCGTATTGCGTTAAGTGGCCGAACTTTTTGTTCACATCTTCATCAATGTGCTTTTTGTACAGCTCAGCGATACCACCGACGTTGTAGTTCACGGTTGGGTAACCATAAGCCGCAATATCAACAATTGCTTCACGGTCTAACGACATAGACAGCGCCTGGCGTACACGCAAATCATCAAACGGGGCTTTCTTGGTGTTCACGTACAAGTGAATCGCATCGTTCGCTGGGTACCAGAAGTGGTTATTTTCTTTGTCTTGGCCAACAAACGTGGACTCAACATCTGCAATAAAGTTTGAACCCCAGTCAATTTCACCTTTGATCAGAGCTGGCTGGATCTGTGAGTTATCGTTGTAAGAACGGAAGTTTACACAGTCTAGGTAAGGACGGTTTTCTAGGTAGTAATGTGGGTTACGACACAATTCCATCTGCTGCGGTTTTACGTACTTCACCGTCGTCATCGGGCCGCTGCCTACAGGATTAGGGTTAGTGAACGTTGTGTAATCTGTTACTTTCGACCAAGTGTGTTTAGGGACAATGTGGTAAGCACCGATGCTCCAAAGGAAAGTCGAGTCAGGCTCTGCTAGGTTGAATACCACCGTTTGTTTATCTGTCGCTTCAATGCTCGTTAGGTTACCCGTTGGCCAAATCGCTTTGACATCAAATGCTGGCGCTTTCTTTGTCAGCTCAAAGCTGAACACCACGTCTTCTGCCGTTAATGGCGCACCATCAGACCACTCCAAGCCGTCACGTAATTTTAGCGTGATGGTTTTTAGGTCATCAGAATATTCAACCGACTCAGCCAAACGATAGTGTGTTTCCCCCGTCATGTTGTTCAACACAAACAGTGGCTCGAACATAATGCCGTGTAAGGTGTCCTTAGTCGTGTATGGGTTAAAGTTTTCAACAAACCCGGTGTTGATGATTGGCACCGTTAGCGTACCACCTTGTTTGATGGTGTCCGCTTGAGCGGTAGTAGCAAGCATCATGCTGGCAGCAAATGTAGCGAGCAGAGTTTTCTTATGCATCACATTGTCCTTTTATAATGTTGGATACGAAAAGAAAGCGCTTTCTTTTTATTTCAAAAAAATGAAGCGAACTTTGATGTAGGGTGTAATCAATTCATCATTGCTGATGACACTGACAGGCTCGAATCCACAACAAAGAAAGCGCTTTCTTTATGCGATAGATACTCGTAAAAATGCTTAGGTTCTTCAATAAAAGTGAGCAAAAACAAAGCTCTGATCACAATCAAACAAGATCAATATATTCAATAACTTAAACTAGCGCCAGATCTCACTTAGATATTAAGCCTAATAATTTCAATGAGTTAAAAATAACACCAAAACCTTGTATTTTGTGAGCTCATGCAAGTTTGATCATGCGTGATGTCACAACCGTTTTACGTAAGAGTCAGCCTCAATAAAGCGCGCTCATTAATACAGCCTCCGTGCGCTTGCACACAAAACATCAAGAAACCATAAGAAAGCGCTTTCAATATTAAATAAGCAGTGAAATCATAATCTAATATGATCCACATAGAGGAGAGCGCCATGGTGCAATTTTGGAATGGCAATAAATCAACGATTCGTCAGCAATATGAATGGGAGGCCTTGCAACTTGCGCTTCAAAACTCTCAACAGGAATTGTTTGTAAACAATGACTTAACTGACTATCCAGATGCAAAGGATGAAGGGCAAGTCTTCTCCCACGGAACTGATCTGCTCGTCACCGTTGCTGGCAATAAGAAGTTTGCTCAGGGCAGTTATCTGATGCTTCCACAGCCTTTATGTAAAGGATTATTGGGCTGCCGAGTTTTGATTGTCCGTAAAGACCGATTGGCAGAGTTTCGAGGATTGAGTGAAGCGAAGCTAAAACAAATGAGTATTGGTATTCCTGCAACTTGGGCGGATGCCGATCTGTTTCGCGTTAATCAATACCAAGTCGAAGAGCATGGCAGCCTAGAGGAGCGCTTATTAGCCGTACAGAGTGGCGAATGTGATTACATGGCACTCGGTGCAAATGAAGCCGAAGCGATCGTGACACAATACGCGTACCTTGTTCCCGATTTGGTCGTGGAACCAACTATTATGCTCTATTACCCTTTCCCACTGGTTTTTTACTGCCATCCAGAAAAGGCCGAATTGTTTACAGAGCTCAAGTTGGGGCTGGAACGCAGCCTGAACAATGGTGAACTGGATGAGTTATTTGAACAAACCTACGGCACAGATGTGCGTGCAATGAAGCTCCACCAGCGCCGTGTGTTTCATTTGACCAACCCTATTCTGCCCAGTGAACTGGCTTACTATCAATCGGACTTGTTACCCGCTTAGAGCAGTGATACCCAAGTAACCCTAGCTTTTGAGTATTGGCTACTTGTGTATTGGCTTATTGAGGACGAAATTTCGATACCGTTGAATCACGCACAATCAGATCAATCGGTGGAAGTCGAGTATTGCACTGCTCGCCAGTCAATAAGCCAAGAATCGACTCGGCACAGGCTACCCCAATTTCTTCAACAGGTTGACGTAGTGTGGTCAACCCCGGCGTGAAATACTTCGAAGTAGGCAGATCGTCAAAGCCTATCACTGAGACGTCTTCCGGCACTTTTAAACCGTGGTCGTGCAACGCTTTTATCGCCCCATAAGCGGTCTGATCATTAGCGGCAAACAGCGCAGAGAAATGCACTTTGGATTCAATCAACTCAACGGTGCGTTCATAACCGACTTCGCTGCTGAAATCGCCCTGCTTAATCAGGTTATTACGTACTTTAATCCCCGCTTCAGTGAGTGCCTTCTTATAACCAACAAAGCGTGCAACCGCGTCTGGTTGGTTAAGTAACCCTTTGATGTGGGCGATGTTCACATGGCCTTGTTGCAACAAATGCAGTGTCGCCATATGGCCACCAAGAACGTTATCGATATTGACTGAATGCAGCTTCTCACCGGTGTAGTTGTAACCGACTGCAACCACAGGAATCTTTCTCGCATACTCAACCAACTCATGCTCGGTTAAGCTGCCAGCGACCACAATCACGCCATCAACATTGCTCTTTTCAAGATAATCCAACGCCTGTAACTGCATACTGTGTTGCCAGTACCCCGAAGCAATCACAAGCGAGTAGCCCTTTGGCCCAAGGAACCGCTCCATATCGTTAAAGATACGGCTGGTAAAAGGACTTTCTGGATTTTGAACTAACACACCAATCGTCATCGAGCGCGTATTGCTGCCCTGATTCATCTGGTAGTTCGGTTTGTAATCGAGCGCTTTGATCGCATCTTCTATCGCAATGGTTTTCTCTTTAGAAATAAAGGTGGTGCGATTGAGAAAACGAGATACGGTACTCGGTGAAACCCCGGCGAGTTTGGCGACATCGTAAATGGATGGAGCGCGTTTTTTCTTTTTCATAGTTACCAACATGCAAGCTAATGATAGAAATATATTTAACCGAAAGGAGTACGGCAACGCTTAACGATAAGAAATGAGAGCTTGGTAATTAGCCAGCACGCCTTAAGCGCACTGGCTTTCATATGTCAGATTAGAACGTTGCCAGAGAATTTTCACTCAGCGCGTCAAATAGATGAATCGCATCCAAATCCAAGTATAGAGTTAGCGTATCCACATCCACTTCAGCCGCTTGCGTCTCCACCATTAAAGGCTGACCAGCGATTTCTGTCTTCAGCAGAATACTCGCACCCAATAGCTCTTTATCTTTGATTTTCACCGGGAACGGCAGTACGCGGTCGTGATCCACTTGCTCTGAACGCAAATGAATGTCCGTCGGACGAACGCCAAAGTGCAGGGCTAGGTTCTTCGATGCGTGGGCTTTAAAACGCTCTGGTAAAGGAATACGAACATCACCCAGTTCGACTTCCCAATTGCCTTCTTCACCCACTAACTTCGCATCCAACATGTTCATTGACGGGTTACCGATGAACTGTGCCACGAACTTGTTTGCAGGGCGTTGGAACACTTCAGTTGGCGTGCCAACCTGAGCCACATAACCATCTTTCAGAATCACGATACGATCTGCCAATGTCATCGCTTCAATCTGGTCGTGGGTTACGTAAATCGTCGTCGTTTTCAGTTCGCGATGAAGGTGTTTGATCTCTTCACGCATCACACCACGGAGCTTGGCATCAAGGTTAGACAATGGCTCATCAAACAAGAATACTTTTGGTGTACGCACCATCGCACGTCCCATCGCCACACGTTGACGCTGGCCGCCAGACAGCTCTTTCGGCTTACGATCCAACAGTGCATCCAGCTCCAGCATTTTCGCCGCTTTGCGCACTTCAACGTCGATTTGATCTTTCGGCATGCCCTTTAGCTTGAGCGCAAAGGCGATGTTCTCGTAAACCGTCATGTGTGGGTAAAGCGCGTAGCTTTGGAACACCATCGCAAGGTCACGGTCTTTGGCATCGATTTTGTTCATCAGCTTATCGCCAACGTAAATCTCACCGGCTGTGATGCTCTCTAAACCTGCCAACATACGCAGTGTGGTCGATTTACCACAACCCGATGGACCAAGGAAAACCACGAATTCGCCATCTTGAACGGTAAAGTCGAAGTGCTTGACGACTTCCACATCATCGTAAGATTTTTTGATGTTTTTGAATTCTACTTTAGCCATTATTTGTTCTCCTCAGCTCGCTCTAGCAGCATGTTTCGGTACGCAATCGCACTCTGCTTTAAGGTGCGCTCTTGAGTTTGGTAGTCAACGTGTACGATGCCAAAACGTTGTTTGTAGCCATACGCCCACTCGAAGTTATCCATTAGGCTCCAAGCGAAGTAACCATTCACATTTACGCCTGCTTTGATCGCTTCATCCAGCGCTTCTAAATGCGATTGGAAGTAGCGCACACGTTGTTCATCATTCACTTGACCGGCAACATGGTGATCATCACCCGCTGCGCCGTTTTCAGTGATGTACAGTGGCGGTAGGTTTGAGTAACGCGCTTTTAGACGCAGCAATAGATCAGTTAGCGCTTGTGGGTAGATTTCCCAACCAATAAAGGTGTGCTCTGCTTCTGGTTGAGGAATGCTCTCTAGCATGCCGTTCGCATCAAATCGCACCACACAGCGGGTGTAGAAGTTGATGCCAATGAAGTCTAGGTCAGTACGGATGATATCGAGGTCACCCTCTAGAATCATCGGCATGTTGTGCGCTTGGCGCTTAAGTACGGTTTCTGGGTATGTCCCTTTCAACACTGGGTCCATAAACCAATGGTAACCTTCTGCATCACTGTACTCTGCCGCTTCTACATCTGCCTCTGTGTATGGGTAGGCGGGCGTCGCATTGAACACACAACCGTGCATTGCGTTTGGTGCGTTCTTACGCATGTGTGGAATCGCCAAGCCATGGCCTAACATGAGGTGGTGTGCTGACAAGAAGCCTTCACGCTCACCTTTAATACCTGGCGCATGCTCGCCCCAACGGTAACCTAGGTAAGCAGAACAGAAAGGTTCGTTCAATGTTGCGTAAGAATCAATCTTGTCACCGAAGTAAGCACTAACTACATCCGCATACTCTGCAAACTTGTAAGCCGTTTCACGGTTAAGCCAGCCACCTTTATCCTCAAGGTATTGAGGCAAGTCCCAGTGGTAAAGGGTGACAAACACTTTCAAACCGCGAGCATGACATTCATCGATAATTTGCTCGTAGAACTTCAACCCTTCTTCATTCACCTTGCCATCTTCTGGCAGGATACGAGGCCATGCCATCGACAGACGGTAAGCATCCACGCCAAGACCTTGAATCATCTCAATGTCTTGCTTCCATAAATGAAAGTGATCACACGCCACATCACCGTTATCAGCATTGTCGACGGCGCCAGATTTGTTGCAGAACATATCCCAAATCGATGGGGTGCGTCCGCCAAGTTGTGCACCTCCTTCAATTTGGTAAGAAGACGTCGCGACACCAAATAGAAACTCTGGGCGGCGCATTTTAGAATCTTGGGGTAATTGGAATTTATTCATTATATTTTTATGCCTTAAATTTCTCTTAACCTTTCACAGCGCCTGATGTCAGACCGCTAATCATCTGTTTCGAAGCAAATAAGTAAGTAATTACTAACGGGAGAATAGAGATAGTAGTACCTAGCATCACCGCGCCCCATGGCGTATTTGGAATGCCCTGCACGCTTCGTAGTGCCTGAGTAATCACGTAGTTCTCTGGCGTCGTCAGTACCACCAATGGTTGCATGAACATGTTCCAGAAGAAGACGAACTGCACGATAGCAAGCGTCGCGAGCGCCGGTTTCATCAGTGGCAATACCACACTCCAGTAAGTACGGAATTCACCTGCGCCATCTAGCTTCGCTGCTTCTAACAGCTCTTTCGGAATCGACGCCACCACGTGCTGACGCATCAAGAAAATACCAAATGGCGTGGTGGTGAATGGTAGCCAAACCGCTAAGTGGTTATCGAGCAAACCAAGGAACTTCACGATCATAAAGTAAGGGATCAGGCTCAATACTGGCGGAATCATCATCGAGCCAACCAACATACCAAACAGCACGTTTTTGCCTTTGAACTTGTAGACTGCAAACGCATAGCCACCCATGCTACAAAACAGCAATGAGATCGTGGTGCCTAGGAACGCGATGTAGATGGAGTTAAACATCGCCTGCCAGAAAGGCATAATTTCCAATAGCTTGGCGTAGTTGACTGCTAAGCTATCACCAATGGCAAAGCTGATGCCTGTGCCAAAAATTTCAGTACGGTCACGGGTTGAAAGTAACGCCGACCAAATGAACGGGAATACCGTCATGATGGCAGAAACAATCAGCACGGAGCCGAGCATCACCATCAATACTTTGGTGAAGATCTCGATGCTGCGATCGCTAGGACGCCAACGCTGCGCCGCAGGTAAAGTGTTAGTACTCATCTTATTGCTCCCCTAGACCTTTCTTACCGAAGAAGAAGAATTGAACCGCTGTACAGCCTGCAATCAAGGTAAAGAGCAGCCATGAAATTGCTGACGCTGTACCCATTTCTAACCATTCCCAACCCACTTTGTAGAGGTACATAGAGATGGTTAAGCCAGACTGACCCGTACCACCAGTACCGCGCGTTAGGACGAAAGGTTCTTCGAACAACTGCAAGTTACCGATGATGGTCATGGTGACCGCAAAGAAGATGAATGGACGAATCATTGGTAGTGAAATGCTCCAGAATCGACGCCATGCGTTTGCACCGTCCATACGTGCCGCTTCTAGGATGTCTTTAGGAATTGTCATCAAGCCAGTGGTGTACAACACGATGTTGAAGCCTGTGTATTTCCAGAACACCATGATGGCGATGGAAGGCTTAACCATGGTCGCGTCATCTAACCAACGGATTGGCTGGAAGTCGTTAACCCAAGAGAATGCCCAACCAAACAAGGTGCTGTCTGCCAGTGCCATCAAGCTTTGGTTGATGATGCCCGAGTTTGGCGAGTACATGTTGAAGAAGATAAGCGACGCTGCCACCGTAGATGTGATGAACGGTAGGAAGTACGCCGATGTCAGCCAATGACGGAAACGGTCACCCAGCGACACCAAGATGTACGCCACAGGTAAAGCAACTAAGTGCTGAGCCACACCTGATGTGATAGCTAGCCAAAGCGTGTTTTTCAGTGAGCGCCACAGCCACGGGTCTGTCAGTGCAATGTGGTAGTTTTCGAACCCCACATAGTCCATTGCCCCCAAACCCTCGACTGGGTTCCACTCATTAAAAGAAAGAAAAATAGAAAACAGCAACGGAAAAATTCCGAACACTGAAAAGATAATCAAAAACGGCAATAGGAATCCATACGGTGTAAGCGCTTTCAAATTTAGACGAGAAAAAATGCTCTCACGCTGTGATGTTTCCATAACCTTGCTCGCTGCCTGATTCATAGTAACGACCTCTTACCTAGAAGGGGGACATGCCCCCTTCCTGCCTTAAGTATTGGCAAAAATTACAGATTACGCGTACGACGTTTAATCATGCGCTCTGCTTCTTTAAGCGCAGTCTTAATGTCTTTACCTTCATCCAGCACTTCCATCAGTGCATTCTCTAGGATGATAGAACGAGCAACGTGATCGCCTTTCGCTGGTGCCACTGGCTTGATGTTCTGCGCCACTTCAGCAAACAATAGACGCGCTTGCTGACCACCTAGGAATTCGATTTTCTCTTCGAACATTGGGTCGTCGTAAGTCGTGGTGTTCGCAGGGAATGCTGCAATGGTTTCGAAGTGTTTAAGCTGAATTTCACGCTTGGTTGTCATGTATTCAATTAGCTTCCACGCTTCATCTTGGTGCTTAGATTGGGTTGGAATCGATAGGAATGAGCCGCCCCAGCTTCCGTAAATACCATCAGGAAGGTTAGACACGCCCCAGCTGCCTGCTGTTTCTGGAGCAATCCAGTTGTTTAGGTGACCAAGTAGCCAAGCACCAGAAAGCTGAGTCGCAAATGTGCCGTTACGGAAGCCTTCGTACCATTCGTTTGACCACGCTAGAATGCGACCGTCCAAGCCTTTGTCACGGATCTCTTTTGCCACTTCGAACGCGTGCACAAATCGCTCAGAAGTCACGACTGGGTTGCCGTCTTTGTCGAAGTACAGACCTTCACCTTCAGGAACTGTGGTGAAGATGAGCGCTTGTGCCACATCCGCTGCCGAAGCGATTAGTTGAACATTTTGCTGCTTAAGTTTTTCACCTGCTGCAATGTAAGAATCCCAATCCTTGATCGCTTCGTTAACATCAATGCCCGCTTTTTCGAAAATGTCTGTGCGGTAGTACATAACGCCAGGACCTAGATCGACAGGCATGCCGTACACATCACCGTCGGCACCTTTGCCTTGCGCCCATGCGTAAGGAGCAAAGCTTTCTGCGTACTTATCAGCGCCATAATTTTCAGACAGATTTACCAGACCGCCCGACGCCACGAATGGGCCAATCTTTTCTACATCAACAACAATCACATCACCTGCACCAGAGCCCGTCGCCAAGTTGGTTGTCAGCTTCGTATGGTGGTCACCGTGGTTGTTCATTAGGTAATCAACCTTAATGCCGGTCTCTTTCTCGAAATCTGGCAACAGCACTTTTAAGCTGCTATCGAAGTCAGGAAAACCATCGAAGCGGATTTTAGTTTCATCGGCAGCGTTTACCGTTGCAGCAACACCAAGTGCAGCCGTCATGGCAAGCGTCAAAGTTTTGAGTTTCATGTTGTTGTCCTTAATTATTGTTCTAGAGAGTATTGAGTTCCTTGACCGAACTTCTTGGCACTAGGGTAGGAGTGAGTTTGAAGTTCACATCACGTTTGTTCTTGTTCAGCGCTTGGATGACAAGTTGTACCGCCTCTGCGCTCATCTGTTCTATCGGGAAGTTAACCGTGGTAAGGGCTGGCGTGAGATAGCGAGCAAACAAGATGTCATCAAATCCTACGAGAGAGATTTGCTCTGGCACCTGCATACCTTCTGCTTTCAAGACTTCATAAGCACCAAACGCCATGTGATCATTACAAGCAAACACCGCAGTGAAACCGCTTTCACGTTTAAGCAATTTGCGCATCGCACTGATACCAGATTCTTCTGTAAAACCGGCCTCGGACACCAACGCTTCGTCATACACGATTTCCGCTTCTTCAAGAGCCTTGCGGTAACCTTGTAGACGCCCCCGTGCGTCAGATCTGTCCAGAGGTCCGGTAATACATGCAATGTTACGATGCCCCATTCGCAACAAGTATTCAGTCGCCATTCGGCCACCAAATTCGTTATCGATCTCGATACAGCTATGAGCCATTTCAGGGATGTATCGGTTAACCAGCACCACAGGAATCCCTTTGTTATCGAGGTCGATCAGATAATCATCAGAAAGGCTTTGTGTGTGCAGAATCATCGCATCAACACGGCGACCAAGCAGAAACTCTACCGATTCACGCTGGCTTTGTTCGGTATTCGAGCCCGCCGTCACTATCACGTGGTAACCCATGCGGCGTAAGCGCTCTTCAATGCTATGTAAGATGCCCGAATAAAATGGACCACCTAGTTCAGGAACGATAATGCCAATACTGCCAGTACGGCTTGAGGCTAATGCCTGTGCAATAGAGTTTGGACGATATCCTAACTCTTTGATCGCTTTTTCGACTTTAAGCTTTTTGTCATGGCTAACGCGGCAAGTGCCGTTAATGACTCTAGAAACGGTCGCTTGAGAAACGCCAGCGTATTCAGACACATCTTTAATCGTCGCCACATCAACCTCTTCAATGACTCCACATCGCAAGTTTCAAACACTCCGAAACCGCTTTCATGAACGCATTATTCAATATCCAGTAGGTGGTTAGCGTGAGTGAGTTCACAACAAGTTTGGGGGTAAATTGAGTAATTTGATAAATAATGAGGCTACTTGCAGTTTTCTTTTCATCCATGAAACTGTTTCATGAAATATGTAATTTGCTTTATAGATTCACAAAGATGTTAAGTATTGAAGCAACTTCAGAAGTACAGATTCTTCCCTCAATCAGAGGTGTCATCGCTTATTATATATACATATCAGTTGCATAAATAATGAACTCAACTCGTATATCTAAGAAGTAGCCCTCAGCCAGGATTGCTTATTATTTATACTGGTGAGAGTTGAAATGGAATTGGAGTTAACAATGAGAACGCTAAAAAAATTTAAAGAGTCAGAGCTATTGTTTAATGATGACGAAACAAGAGAAATATTGCTGGTTTTTTTCCCTAGCTTCAAAGAAGACCTTAATTCGGCAACCATGACCATAGAGCTCAAAAGCATGGCTCAAGCTTTATTACTAGAAGCCATCGATGCATCATATAAGATTGGATTTATCCAAGGGTTATGGAAATCAACACTCAATCCTAGAGCACCTTTTAGAAAAATTATTGAAAACCTAGTTACCTCCCTAGCTCCGCATATGTTTCATCATGCGACGACTAAGGATCTGAGAAAAGTTAAAATCTACCAAATGGTAATAGATACCTTACGCCGGAATTTTAAAAGTACGGTTCATGGAATGCTTTATGGATACGCCCAAACTAAGCCGCTACTAATCCCAAATTACAACGCTACAAACAATACTAGAGTGTGGGTTTAGTCATATGAAGAAAGTAATAGCAGTTATTGCTTGTTCAGTTTTGCTACTGTTTTCGTTAAGACCAACCGAAGATACCTTGATGGAGTGCGCTTTAGGTTCTGAAATTAAAATATTTAGTGCTACCAACTGTATGTCATACTTTAATCTCTTTGGTGTATCTGACGATTTAAACACTCACTTAAATGAAACATACAATTTGTCTTCAGTGCTAAATAGCCCAACCGAATATAAATTCTTTTTTGCGGAGAAACTCATTGATGGTGGCTACAACATTAATGAGGAAGTTGGCTCCAGTGGACTGCCAATTCACTCAGCAATAATTAACAATGATATTCAGACGTTAAAATGGCTGCTCCACAGAGGAGCCAACCCTAGCACTGTAGATTCAATTTCCAATATGAATGCATATGAATTCATTGAGTTCATGCAACACAAAAATTCAACGCCAGAAAGAGAAGAAATGCGAAAAATCCTGCAGGATGCTTACCTATCCTGAGTTTTAGGGCAATCCAACAACATCAATAAAAACGAAAAGCAACCTTAATAAAGAAAAACTCCCCAGATATCAACATGGGGAGTTGTCTAAAAAAGACAGCCTTATAAAAGGTGAAATATAAGGGTTAAGAGATGAATGGATGGTAAACACCTGATACTTCTGCCTTAAGTGTTTACCATCTTTACATGGACAGTAGTTAACTAGGTGTGGCTTACCACCACGCTTCGAACATTGCACCAACCGTTACTGTGTCAACATCGGTTGCAATCTTCTCACCAGTCACAGAATCAAAACCTGTGTACTCGTTATCTGCATTACCCACTGTTGCGTAGAAACGCAGCATTGGACGGGACCAAGTTTCAGGACCGATAGCCATGTTTTGCGATAGCGTCATTTTCCAAGAGCTATTCGTTGCATCGATGTCATCGTAATCAACCACGCTATAGCCTGCTTCTAGCCACGTAGAGTGGATATCGTTCCATTGGTAAGTAGGGCGCACAATCGCGTTGTAGTTTACACGGCTTTCATCCCCTTCCACTTCCAAAGATTGGTACGCCGCTAAATATTGAATGCCCGCTTTATCAGTGATTGACGTGCTGCCATCAAAGCTCACTAATAGTGCGGTTTGATCTTCTGCTAAATCAAACACACTGTCTTTCGCGTTGTCAGAGTAACGAACAATCAAACGCTGGCCTGCAGCAGATAGTTCACCTGCCACTTGGTAAGCGGTCACATCACCAACGTCTTCGTCTTTCAGCTTATCAGATGCAAAACCGTAGTTGGCGTAAATGCTCAAGTCAGCAGATTCGCCAAGCTTGATACCGTGTAATTTACTGGTCAGCGCATAACGGCCGTTATCGCCAACCATATCGCCTTCCACTTGGCCGACTGCACTAAAGTCAAACTTCACACCGCCTAGATCTAGGTTATAGAAACCACCACCTTGACCATCGTGCATCATCCAGAAGTAGTCATTTAGGTCTGTTTGAGGACGTTGGTGGAAGTCACGGCCAGCCCACACATACAAATCAGGCTGGGATTCAAACAAGTTCGCGGCACCAGCGTACATCTTCTTCACGTTTACGCCGCCATCGTCAGCCCATGAAGCGTCTGCCCAATGATCTAACATGAATACCAAATCCCAAATCGCACCACCGTCGCTCTTGAATGCTTTTGCTAACTGGAATTCACCGCCGTTTTGTTCGTTACCTAAACGACCTGTAGCATTTGAGTTCAATGCACCTGCCGTACCGACTGTTAATGCATCGCTACCTTGATAACCCGCACCATAACGAGCGTAACCAGAGAATACGATACCCAACGGTACTTCCGTTTCTGCAGATAACACTGCTGGTTGCTGGTCGTATACATAGCCAGTTTCCAGCTTCGTTTCCAGTTCTTGGAGACGTTTTTCTAATGCCTCAACATCGGCATCAGCAGCAAAAGAAGGTAAAGAAGCAAGCGAAGCGGCCACCGCAATAGAGAGAGGTAAAACTTTAAAGCTTTTCATGTGATATCCCTAAAATTTGTATGTATTGTTATCTCGAAAGGAATATTAAGGAATGAAAGCATTGAAAAGCCGCTACGGCTTCACACCACAATGGTTAAGAAAATGACATGAAACAACGCATGAAACAAAAAGAGATTTTTACTCATTAAAAACATAAAGATAGAAAATCATGATTTTTCTAGCATGATTTGAAATCGCTTTCATTTCACAGAATTGTTTAATTGCTATCACGTTAATTTGTCCTAAGAACGTGCTGTTCAATCACAAATAAATGAAACGTTTCATGATTCTGAAAGATTTCACAACTCGTAAATTTCTTACGAATTCAATAACTCACATAAATAACAAACATGCTTCATATCACAAATAAGGACTTTGCTATTCCATCTAATACTTAATTACGACCTAGAATAAGCTTCAGATACGTCTAAAGTAGGGATACACAATGTCGAAATTGGCCGGAGCACGCCTAGAGGAAATGGCGGATATCCGATCGACAAGAAAGAAGAAGATCGTTTTTCTCTGTTCTAGCATCGCCACTGCATTTCTAACCTATGGCTCTGTACTGCACTATCTTGAAGGCAACTGGGGGCTCAGCTTACTCATCGGAGTATGTGCGTTGGCATGTTTAACCATCAGCTACCTGATCAAAGTACGTGGTCACCACCAATACGCTGATTTGTTGCTCACAGGCGTATTGATGTTCGATGGGTTGTTGCTGCTCCTATATAGCGATGCGCCCTCCGGTCGATTACTTTGGCTCTATCCGATTGTGGCTGCCATCATCTTGATTAACGAGTTCAAGGTCGGTCTGCTGTTTAGCGTGACATATTCTCTCATCATCTTTTTCGATTTGACCTTTTTAGAGAGTGTACCTACCGCCAGTGAGATGACTGAACGCCGCTTTATGTTCACCCTTGTGGCCATTTGTTTTGTCTGCCATACCTTCTCTTACTACTACTCCAAGGTCGTGAACTACATCCAAACGCTTTATCGTGAAGGCATTGAGGAACTGGCATACCTAGACCAATTAACGGGGCTCGCTAACCGTTGGAGCTTTGAGACTTGGGCGCGCGCGAAACTGGAAGAGTTAGATCAAACTCAGAATAATACGGTCACTGCACTGGTTTTCCTCGATATTGATAACTTTAAGCACATCAATGACAACTACGGCCATGATGTGGGCGATCGCGTTTTAAAACACTTTGCGACTCGCTTGAAAAACAATATTCGCAACAAAGACCGAAAGACGGACAAACACGATTATTCGATCGCTCGCTTTGCGGGAGATGAGTTTGTTTTGATGCTTTACGATGTGCGCTGCAAGAAGGACCTAGATAATATCCTTGATCGTATCGTAAACCTGTTTAATAAAGGCTATCAGACGGAAGACAATATCAATGAGTTGACCATGAGTGTGGGAGCAGCAATTTATGGCCAAGATGCTAAGGATTTATCTGAGCTCACTCGCTGTGCAGACAAAGCCATGTACGCCGCAAAGCATACTGGCAAAAACCAGTATGCATATTACGAACATTGCTCAAATGCAGAAGAGTTACGCCATCAAAGACATTCGTTGGTTGGCGGAATGGGTAATGTGACTTCATTACAGCGAGATGCCAGCTTGTAAGAGTGAATCACTCAAACATGGCTTAGGAATACATATACATCGCCCATAAACCGACAAGCAAAAACGTGATAAGCCAGATCACTTGGCCAATTTTTCTTGGTTTATCATCTCGTGGGACAAGAACGGGCTTAAGTGCGCGCTCTTTCATCTTTCCAACTAAGCTGCTTTCAATGGCTCGCTTATAAAAAGCACGGCGCTTTTGAGCCGCATTAGCCACTTTAGTAAAGCGATGTCTTTGCTCTGTTGTAAACTCCGTCGCCTCATAGCGAGGAGGGAGATCTGAATGTTTACGTTGTACTGCCATCACTTCCTCCTTGAACGATGGGTGTGCCTACCCTAAGTATATACAAAAGTTAACGGCCTGTTGCTAAAAACCTTTGATTCTGAATAACATGCATAAAAAAACCACCCGAAGGTGGCTTTCATTTCAATTCGATTTATTGCTTATAGGTACTCACACAAGTACGCGGTTGCATCTTTTACTTGCAGCTCGAACGATGAACTTCCTTCTACTTCGAAGAACTCACCGGTGTTGTAAGTGACCCAATCAACCTCGCCAGCTTTCTTAACGATCAATGCACCTTTGACCACACTCATACGCTCTGGCGCTTGAGTGCCAAACGTGTATTCACCTGGCAACATTACCCCAACGCTGACATCCTGCCCTTGTTGGTTAAAACCTAGCGACTTAACGCCACCAGCAAAATAACTGTTTTCCTTAATACTCATTATTGGTTTCCTTATCAAAAATCAGCTCTTTTTTACCCTGTTTCGGTTTGCGACTCAAGCATCTAAATTGACCTTTACTGAAAAGCTAACTTATCAATAACTGTGTTTCGGAATGTAAAAGTGGACATCAGATCATAGTTTCACCGTGTTAAAGACGAGATTGTTTGTTTTTACAGCTCAAGCTTCTCACCATAATGGAAAAGGAAAGTAAGCAGGGATCATGACTAACACCACAGGCCGTAAGCGCAAGCAGAAACCGGAACCGCAACCCTCACTTTGGGCTCGTCATCAGCTCAAAATCATCAAAGGAGGTTTTGCTCTGTTTGGGTGCGCGTTGTTTGGCGTGATCAGTTATCTACTTTATGCCTCTTATTTGGATTACATCGATCGCGATAAAATCTATGGCGAATGGATTGAAATTGGTGCCCCACCTTATCAAACCGAGCACCTTTCCTTTACTTCCAACGGGGTCTTTCGCAATCACCGTTTGATCGCCACTCAATTTGAGTTTGATGGTAAAGTCATCACTCTGAACACAGGCTTGGGTAAAACCGAGTATCAGTTGTCAGGTTCTCACCTCTCCCCACAAATACGCCGTATTGAACCTCGCTTTCCCGATCAGAGATTTATTCTCAAAGGCTTCGAGCACACAGTTCAAGGCTCAGAAACTGGGGCGGCTTCCAAACGTCGTGCCGCTCTAAGTGAACACTTCGGCCGCAAGTAGCCTTTTATCCATCACTCCTCTTCTGTATACAAAACAAACACTTTTTGTCGTAACCAACTCTATTACAAAGTAAAAGTTTAATTTCACTCGCAAAATAACGAGTACGAACTGAGTAAGCAATTAATTAAGTGCATGCAAAATATTTATAAAATATTGGCTCAATATTGAATTTTCACTGCAAATTTATGTTTCTTGTAGTGAGATTTAGGTAACACGGTCGAAAGTTGATTTATTTTTTTTTGAAAAAAAATAAGCCTCTGAAATGCTCAAGGGGATGCTTTTGCACAGTGTGTGAATTGGTTGTCTTTTCTGTCGCAGGAGCAGCTTATGTTCGTTAATGAACATGAATTCAAGGATTGAGAGAGAAGTTATGATTCGATTTAACCTATGTGCAGCTGGGGTTGCCCTAGCACTATCTGGCGCTGCAAATGCGGCTCCAACCGCACCAAGTATCGATATGTACGGTTCCAACAACCTGCAGTTTTCTAAAATTGAGTTGGCAATGGAAACCACATCTGGCTACAACGACATGGTTAAGTACCATGAGCTAGCTAAGATCAACGTGAAATTTAATCAGTGGAGTGGCACTTCTGGCGACACTTACAACATCTACTTTGATGGCGTAAAAGTGGCAACAGGCCCTATCACTGGTAGCCAAACAACGGCATCATTTGAATACGGCCAAGGTGGCTTGTACCAAATGGAAATCGAAGCGTGTGACGCAACTGGTTGTGCTAAGAGCGCACCTGCAGAGATCACTATCGCGGATACTGACGGTTCTCACTTACCGCCTCTAACCATGAATGTTGACCCAAACAACAAAACCTACAACACAGACCCAAGTGTCGTGATGGGTACGTACTTTGTTGAATGGGGTATTTACGGCCGTAATTACACGGTTGATAACATGCCTGTCGACAACTTGACTCACATCCTTTACGGCTTTATCCCAATCTGTGGTCCAAACGAGTCGGTGAAATCAGTTGGTGGTAACAGCTTCAACGCTCTACAAACCGCTTGTCGCGGTGTGAATGACTACGAAGTGGTTATCCATGACCCATGGGCTGCGTACCAAAAGAGCTTTGCTCAAGCTGGTCACGAATACAGCACACCGATCAAGGGTAACTACGCAATGCTGATGGCATTGAAGCAACGTAATCCAGATCTAAAAATCATTCCATCTATCGGCGGTTGGACACTTTCTGACCCATTCTACGACTTCGTTGATAAGAAAAACCGTGACACATTTGTCGCGTCAGTTAAGAAATTCCTGAAAACGTGGAAGTTCTACGACGGTGTAGATATTGACTGGGAATTCCCTGGTGGCGGCGGTGCTGCAGCAGATAAAGGCGACCCAGTGAACGATGGCCCAGCTTACATCGCGTTGATGCGTGAACTGCGTGCAATGCTGGATGACCTAGAAGCGGAAACAGGCCGTACCTACGAGCTAACTTCAGCAATTGGCGTTGGTTACGACAAAATTGAAGACGTTGATTACGCAGATGCTGTGCAGTACATGGACTACATCTTCGCGATGACTTACGACTTCTACGGCGGTTGGAACAACGTTCCTGGTCACCAAACAGCACTCTACTGTGGCTCATTCATGCGTCCTGGTCAGTGTGATGGTAGCGGCGTTGATGAAAACGGCGAACCGTACAAAGGCCCGGCTTACACGGCTGACAACGGCATCCAACTTCTACTCGCGCAAGGCGTTCCTGCGAACAAACTGGTTCTAGGTACTGCAATGTACGGTCGTGGTTGGGAAGGCGTAACACCAGATACGCTGACGGATCCAAACGACCCAATGACAGGTACTGCGACAGGTAAACTGAAAGGCAGCACGACTCAAGGCGTTTGGGAAGATGGCGTGATTGACTACAAAGGTATTAAGTCATTCATGCTAGGTGCGAACAACGCTGGCATCAACGGCTTCGAATACGGTTACGACGAGCTAGCAGAAGCACCTTGGGTGTGGAACCGTTCAACGGGTGAACTGATTACATTTGACGATCACCGCTCTGTATTGGCAAAAGGTAACTACGCGAAATCTCTGGGTCTAGCTGGTCTATTCTCTTGGGAAATTGATGCGGATAACGGCGACATCCTTAACGCAATGCACGAAGGCATGGCCGGTGGTGTGGTTGTTCCACCAAACCGCAAACCAACGGCAGCAGCTGGTGCAGACCAAGCAGTAACAGGTCCTGCAAGTGTTGTTCTTGATGGCAGCAACTCAACTGATTCTGATGGCACAATCGCAAGCTACGCTTGGGAGCAAGTATCAGGTACTGCAGTAGCTCTATCTGGCGCTAACACTGCGACAGCAAGCTTTGATGTAGCGGAAGTGACTGCAGAAGAACAGCTAACGTTCAAACTAACAGTAACCGATGACAAAGGCGCAACCGCTTCTGATCTTGTTGTGGTAACGGTTAAACCAACAGGTACCGTTGATAACACAGCGCCAATTGCAAAAGTTTCAGCTCCAGCAACAGCGAAAGCTGGTGACGTAGTTGTGATTGATGCTTCGGCCTCTAGCGATGCTGAAAACGACACGCTAACGTTTGATTGGACGCTACCTCAAGGCCTAAACGCAACGGTTAACGGCGCGAAAGTGACGTTCACAGCAGCAGAATACCCACAAGACACAAGCCTAAGCTTCACTGTTAGCGTAAGCGATGGTCAGGCAGCGTCTTCAGCAAGTGCAACCGTTGTTGTATCTAAGCACAGCACAGGTGGTGGCACTTGTACTAACGCATGGGATGCAACGGCTATTTACACTGGCGGCGACCAAGTAACGCACGCAGGTAAAACTTGGGAAGCTAAATGGTGGACACAAGGTCAAGATCCTAGCAAGTCTGGCGAATGGGGTGTTTGGAAAGAAGTTGGCCCAGCTAACTGTAACTAAGCACTGCTGAGGTGTTGTGATTCAACATCACTCGCTTTGAATATTGTTAAAACAAGAAAAGGACAGCTTCGGCTGTCCTTTGTTGTTCTAACAGAATTTATTCAACACTCTTTAATGATCAGCTCGCTTCAATTAAACGGTCGAAACTCTGGAATACCTCATCACACTTCATCACACGACCATGGCCTTGGCCTTGCGTAGTAACCAGTTCCACTCGTTCAATCTCGTCCGCTGCTTTAGCAGACACACTGTGTTTGGTGAACTTATCTTGCTCATCATGAACAATAATGGTTTTCGCTTCTCGCTCAGCTAGGCGTTTCTCTGGGTCAATGGATTGCAATGGGTAGCCGAACTGATCTTCTACTTCCGAAACCACCGCTTTGAATAACTTCATTGAATAACCTGAACGCGCAATGCTGCCAAATAGGTTTTCAACGTAGTTAAGCACTGGCGCGATCAACAGCAAAGGCTTGTTTTCTAATTTACTGTGGCGGCACTCTAGCGCTGAAGCGGTACCCATGCTGTGCCCCACCAAACCTGCAACCTCATCGACAGAATCTAATACATCTTCAAGACCGCATACAAACGCTGGAATATGTCCGTATTGTCCCTCACTCTCACCATGAGCAGGATGATCGTACGCTAATGCGGTGTAACCCGATGCCGCAATATGCTCCATCAACGGGTAGAACTGGCTCGCAGTCCCTGACCAGCCGTGAGTCAAAACCCATACCGGACCGCTACCAAGCTGATAGGTTTTAATTGCGCCGGCATGACCTTGCACTTCGCTTTTAATAAGCCCCTGTGGCTCGACATTTTTTGGCTGAGTACGAGCGGGAGTAAGCAACAGTTTACGCGCGGTCTTTTTTGCATGTGACGGCGCCAACGTGTGATGCAGGCGGGTACTGATGTTGACCAAGCTGCGTTTAACACTGAATTTCTGCGAAGTATTGAAGTAAATTTTCTCACTCATGATCGTTTCCTTAACTATCAGCTTTGCACAAAATAGAACGGTCGTGCTTTTTATACTGATAAGAAAGAGCGCTCGTTGTCGCTCTTCATTTTGAATCTTTTACTATACCCGTTACCGCGGGGTTAGCGCTTCCATCGAGTAAACAAGTTATCGATGCCCTGCCAGAACAGTCTCTGGCTCTCTTCTTGCCCTTTGATCGAGTAAAATATGTGTGCACTTAAGTACTGCCCGTACAAATCAAAGGTCGCTTGCCGCGTGTCTAAATCGGCGACAAACTCTTGGTTTTCTTTGCCTTTCTTGATTTGAATTTCTAAGTAATTCAACCAAGTATCAATCGATTTGCGCAATGCTGCTTGCAACGCACAGCCTTCTTCTGCGGTGTCGTTCCAAGCATCAAGGAACATACAGCTGCCTTGAAAAGAGTGATTCCACGTCATCCAAGTGTCCAACAAGCCACGTACTTTACGCTCAATGTTGCTATCGCCTAACTCGCGCGCAGGCGCAATTACGCGCTCAGCGAATACTTGATTGGCAAATTCCAACACCGACAGTTGAAGATTCAACTTGGAATTGAAGTGAGCAAATAGGCCACTTTTCGACATACCACACTGCTTAGCGAGCTCGCCAATAGTGAGACTTTCCAACCCGTTTTCACTCGCCAGTTGGAATGCACGCTGCAGTATCAGCTCTTTGGTTACTTTTCCTTTTTTCATAAACATACTTTTAGCACGATCGTACTTTTTTACAAGTCATCAATTTACTGGTCAAACCAATGTATACCCACTGACACACTCACGCCCTCAATACATTGAGTAACCTAATGAATATGAATTTTCGAAATTTGAGGTGAGTCAGAATTTAAGAAACTGGTTACCACCAAATGCACATCCGTTGACTTTTTAGCGCGAGAACTGAGTCATTAACTGCTAATTTCGCAGCGATTTTTCACTTTTTTAGGTAAGTACTTATGGCAACCACAAAGAAAATTGCCAGTTTAGAATTTGCTCGTATCATCGCGATGTTTGCGATCGTAGGGCTTCACTGTCAGATGGCTCTCACCTATTGGCAATGGGATGAAGTGCCTTGGGTTGGGTATATCCTCAACCAGCTAGCTCGTTTTGCTGTGCCACTGTTTTTCCTCATCTCCGGCTATCTCATCCAACCGAAACTCAGCACGAATCCCGTTGAGACACTAAAAGACTATGCCAAGCCTTTGCTTAAGATATGGTTGGTTTGGAGTGCGATTTGTCTGTTGGTGCCGTTCCGTTGGCAAGTGGTTGCAGAAGCAGGCTATCTCGCCGAGCGACAAGGCTATTGGGGCTACTTAATGTCGAACCCAATCAATTCGTTACTGGAAGGGGGCTTGGTACATCTATGGTTCATCCCAGCACTCATCATCGCTGTAGCCATCATTGCGTTTCTGGTTCGAATCGGCATGATGCAACTGCTACTTCCAACAGCGGTATTGCTCTATATCTATGGCGTGTTCGCAGGCAGCTACGTCACACTCACTGATCTGCCAGCGCCATTCTTTACTCGTAATGGTCCGTTCTTCAGTACCTTACTGGTAGTGCTTGGTTACCTAGCCAGACAGCACCAGTCGCAATGGTCTCGCAACAACACGATTCGATTAATTCTTATTGGTATGGCAATTCATTTCGCCGAAGCCTATTACTTGATGGATTATGAGATCGCCTTTAACTCGCACGACTTTTTGTTCGGTACTGTTATCTGGTCTTTGGGCGTATTCATGTGGCTTCTTGCCCATCCAAACTTTGGTAACATGCCATGGGTGTTTAAGTGGTCCCCGAGCATTTTAGGTATCTACGTCAGCCACTTATTAGTGATCATCATCATGATGAACGTAGCGGGTATGTTGGGGCTAGAAAACTTAGCCAAAGACGCCTTCATTTACCCAGCAACCATTGTGGTGACCTTGTTGCTTGTGAAAGGCATTGAAGCAACACCACTGAAAAAATTATTACTGCGCTAAATCCATTCAGCACTATGTATGGTCTGCACTACCACTTTTTGGCTAGTGCAGACTTTATAAAAATGAGAGCTCTCTCTCACTCATCAAAATTATCATTTCTAATACTTTGTAATTTGCTTTCACTCACAAAAAACATTGTTCATTTAATTTAGATTTGTCTGACATCAACAAAATGCTCATTAAACGGAGGCGGTATGTGGGCAGGTCAAGGACTCGTTCCTTTTTTAGAAATTAGCCATTGGCTAACTTATGGTTTATACGCTGCAGTAATCCTATTTGGCGCGGCGAGCATTGCGTCACTCAGAAAGTAGTGGCGCAAGCTACATCAATTCCAAACTCCTACCGTTAATTCGAGCTTACTCACACTTAACCTATTAATATGTGGCTAAAATTTCTCCAGTCAGACAAGGAGAAATGTCTATGCCAATCTATCCAATTGTCGCGTTTTGCTGTTTGATATTTTCTAGCTCCACCTTTGCAGCTGCGACCAGTGATCTTAATCTCGTCAATTCGACCGTCGGTTATGCCGCGCTGATTTTCTTCACCATTGCCTACATTCTGGTGATGCTGGAAGAATACCTCCAAATGCGAAAGTCTAAGCCCGTATTGCTCGCAGCCGGGTTAATCTGGATTTTGATTGGCTACACCTTTGCCCAGCACAGCCAAGCTGACGTGGCTAAAGCCGCACTGGAACACAACCTTCTGGAATACGCCGAACTTTTATTGTTCCTACTGGTGGCGATGACTTACATCAATGCGATGGAAGAGCGAAGGCTGTTTGACGCACTGCAAGCATGGATGGTTGGCAAAGGTTTTGATTTTAAGAAGCTATTTTGGCTCACAGGTAGCCTAGCGTTTGTGATTTCTCCCATTGCCGATAACTTGACCACGGCATTATTGATGTGTGCTGTGGTGATGAAAGTCTCGGGCGATAACCCAAGATTTGTAAACTTAGCTTGTATCAACATTGTCATAGCGGCCAACGCGGGCGGTGCATTCAGTCCGTTTGGCGATATTACCACTCTGATGGTTTGGCAAGCAGGGCACGTCAGCTTTGCTGAGTTTATGCCGCTGTTTGTGCCTTCGCTGATAAACTACGTCATCCCTGCATTCATCATGTCGTTATTTGTACCAAACACTAAGCCAGATACGGTACACGAACACATTGAGCTCAAACGCGGCGCAAGACGTATTGTTGGTTTATTTATCCTGACCATTGCGACTGCAGTTTCCTTCCACGCCGTTTTACACTTCCCGCCAGTGGTGGGGATGATGATGGGCCTCGCTTATCTGCAATTTTTCGGTTATTTCTTGCGTAGAACGCTCAAACACTCCCTTGCCAAAAAAGCGGCGATGGCGATTGCCAATGGGGACGATTACGCGCTCAAGCGCTTAGGTTCTGTCGTGCCATTTGATGTCTTCCACCGTGTGTCTCGCGCCGAGTGGGACACCCTTTTGTTCTTCTACGGCGTGGTCATGTGTGTTGGCGGCTTGAGCTTGCTGGGCTATCTTGGGCTGGTTTCGAATGTGATGTACACCGAGTGGAATCCAATTTGGGCAAACATCATGGTGGGAATACTGTCCGCCATCGTCGATAACATCCCAGTGATGTTTGCGGTATTGACCATGGAACCAAGTATGTCGATGGGTAACTGGTTATTGGTGACACTAACCGCTGGTGTCGGTGGTAGTTTACTATCGATTGGCTCTGCTGCTGGCGTTGCTCTCATGGGCGCAGCAAGAGGACAATATACCTTCTTTGGGCACCTTAAATGGGCACCGGTGATTGCGCTAGGTTACATTGCAAGTATTGCCGCGCATCTATGGATGAATGGCAGTTTATTTACTTAAACGGCCTTCATCCACTCTAAATACACTTATCTGTCTGATGGGTGGTTCACGCCATCCATCACTTCTATCTCTCCTAGATCATAAGGATTTACGCCTTCTAAGCAGCCAACGTTATAGCCATATTCGCTCGGGTTTGAGCGGCGCTGATGGTGGGTATAGATGCCGCATTCACCACAGAAGAAGTGCTTAGCTGTGTTGGTATTAAACTGATACAGCTTGAGTGCTTTCTCACCTTGGATGATGCGAATCCCATTCAAAGGCACCGATGCCACAATCGCCCCACGACGTCGGCACATGGAACAATCACAGCGTCTAGGCTTCTCGATTCCATTCGGTAATGACAGTTCGATTTGCACTTTTCCGCAATGGCAAGAAAGCTGATGTAGAGGCTGAATTATCGTACTACCTACTTGTTTAATCATGACATTTCCTCAATCTTTCTGTGTTTGCTTAGCTTAATGTGTAAAGTCTGTTAAACAGTTAACATCCGCGCAATCTAGGTCAAAAACTCGACATCCATCACTTTTCACGACATTTTATTTAGCGATTTATCACTATTTGGTTGGCGTTTTGCCGACCGCATCCGTTTGGCTGTGTGCTTGCAGTTAATACGGTTTTAAAACCAAGGAAAATACTTTATGGATAAAGATCATAGCCTTAGAGAGAACCTCTTGGCTCTGACGCTCGGTAGTGCGTTAGTGTCACTTGGGGTTATCTTCTTCAACAAGGTTGGATTGCTCACTGGCGGAACAGCGGGTTTAGCAATCTTCCTCACTAAGATCAGTGACTTCAGTTTTGGTCAGGTGTTCTTCGTACTTAACCTACCTTTCTACATTTTGTCTGTGATGCGCATGGGTTGGCGCTTTACCATCAACACTTTTATTGCGGTTTCGATCGTTTCTTTTGCGGTAGACCACCTGCACCATGTGATTGAGATTTCTCGTATTGAACCCGTTTATGCCGCACTGCTCGGTGGTGGTTTGATTGGTATGGGGATGCTGGTGATTTTCCGCCACAAGATGAGTTTAGGTGGCTTTAACATCTTGGCGCTTTACCTTCAGGAACGCTTTGGCATTCGTGCAGGTAAAGTACAAATGGCGCTCGACTGCACTATCGTTGTGATGTCGCTGTTTATCGTCGATGTTTACTTAATTGGCCTTTCTGTACTTGGCGCTGTGGTGACCAACTTAATCTTAGCCATGAACCACAAACCAGGGCGTTATCAACCCAAGCCACAAGCTGCGTAATAACACAGGCTCACGATTAAAAAACAAAGCCCCGAGCCTTTAACTCTGGGGCTTTTTGTTTGTTCTAGCTCACTAATGAAAACATTACGCCAATGGCGAATTCTCACAGTATTTCTGGTCATCTGCCGTCAGTTTTTGCTTGCTCGCTTGGCTTAAGTGATGGTGCACCAGCATCAGCAAATCGTGAGCGTAGAAAAGCTCGAAAGCATCCTCACCATTTTTTCGACAGATTGCCTCACAGCGTTCAGCATGCACTTTGGCTTGCTGCGGACTACCCGCTTTAAGAAGACTCATGGCTAAGCGATACTCTGCGCGCTCTTCTTGTATCCAGCCACCAGCAACCTTCCAATATTCAAGGGCCAGTGTCGCAGCCTCTAGCATGTGTTCTACTTGCGCTTCAGAGCGTCTTTCAAGCTCTTCATATTGGCAGGCAAGGTTGTTACCCGTAATGGCAATTGAACGCGCTAAAGGCTCGGCAGCTTGGCCTGAATCTATACCGTTGGCTGCTTTTGCCAACCATGTGCTGGCTTGCTCTAGTTCATTCATTGCCGACAGCTCGTTAGCAATTTGAGCAAACACGCGACGCTGATCGACATCTTCTAACTCAGTAATCTGGTCCTTATTTTGGTCAACGAAGTACTGCGCGACAGCTTTGGCTCTCTGACGCGCCAGACATTGAGCTGCTACACCACCATTTTCAATCTTATCTAAGCTAGTGAGAAACTGACTTGGATCGTGCAGGTGACCGATGGATGTGTGCAACATCAAGGGTAAGATGCGCTCAGCATGGTTGGTGTCTTCTACCTCGCTAAGCGCTTGCTCTAGTTGGTTGTATGTTGGTTGCGGCTCGGCTTCATGTTGCTGCCAACTTTGGTTTATAAATGCATCAAAATCCGTTTTGAACGACATATCCTTATTATCCTTTTCATTGCTCTGGATTGCTTACCACCCTACACAAAATTTAAGCAAATAAGGTAAACCTTGCCAGATTCTGAGAATGGTCTCACTTAAAGTGGCGTACCTCTCTCCAACGCCAATAGTCGCTGCTTGCGCTCTACCCCGCCGGCATAGCCAGTGAGTTTGCCACTTTTGCCGATCACACGATGGCATGGCACCACAATAGAAATTGGATTTTTACCATTTGCCAGCCCCACCGCACGCACCGCTTTCGGATTGCCGATGGCGTTCGCCAGATCTTGGTAACTCCATGTCTCACCATAAGGAATGGTCGTCAAAGCATGCCAAACTTGAGTTTGGAAATCAGTGCCTGTCGCTGCAAGGGGCAAGTCGAATTCGTTACGCAACCCAGCAAAGTATTCTTCCAATTGAGTCACAGTCTGGCTAAGCACGGCATGTTGATCATCGCGCTCACCCAAATCGTCTGGTTTGGTGGTACATGTTTCAAACCAAATTCCTAACAAACCCTGTTCGTTCGCTTGAATAGTCACTGCGCCTAACGGACTTGGCATTACCGTATAAAGTGATTTCATGATTGATTCCATAAGTGAAAAGTCGCGTAACTGCCCCAAGGCGACGCAGTCTGAGCATTCAATGACGGATAGTTTGGCATAGCTTTCTTCACCACCAAGTCTTTGTCTAAAAAGCAATCGGGCTGAGATTGACCGCGCAATTGCGCATAGCTCACCGTCCACGGACCAATGCCTTTTAGTTCCAGCCATTGCTGCGGATCGGCTTCTGGACTCTGCTGCATGTACTGAGCAAATCGCACGAGTGTGTCTTTACGACTTTGCGGCATACGCAAAAAGCTGACATCGGCATTGGCAATCGCTTCTGGGGTTGGAAAGTGACGCGCTTGCTGATCGCTGCTGAGTGTTGCTACCAATAAGTTAAGTTGCCCGATAGCCGCTTTAACCGACACTTGCTGCCCTAGCACAGCACGTACACCGGCTTCCCACGCACTCCAGACGCCCGGAATACGAATCCCCTGGGTTTTCACCAACCCCGGCGCAATGTATTCAAGGTGCTGCTCCACCGTGCAAATATCCGCATCAAGGTCGAACATGCGACGCACACCAGACACCAGATTCTGCAACTTAGTGACATCTTCAATATCGAACTCCATCTCAAGATAACCTTCTCCTTGAGTGACCTTGAATCGTACATGGCAATCACCCAACAAAACGTTGCGCTGATAAGCCTCTTGTGTGACTTGCTCTATTCCTTCAATCGCACGCAGACGATAAAAATTGAGCATGTGTTGCCAGTTCAGAGCACCACGATAAGGTAATACAATTCGATTCGTCCCTACGCCATCAAATTCCTTTCTACGCACTTGAGAAGGCGTTAGCTGAAGGATCTTTTGAAACGCATCATTGAAACGTCGAGTGCTGTTAAAACCCGCGGCAAAACCGACTTCGGTGATTGACATCGAGCTCGAATGCAGAAGCTGCTTGGCAAACATCAACTGTTGATACTGCGCATATTGCTTAGGTGACATCCCCAAATATTGCTCGAACAGCATACGCAAGTAACGATCCGAGATCCCAAGACGCTCAGAGAGTTCGGTAAGAGACTGATGATGCAACTCACCTTGATCGATCATTTTGATCGCACGTTGGAATGTGGTCTCGACGCCCTTCCACGCCCATGACCCTGGCGCACTGTCTGGACGACAACGCAAACAAGGGCGATATCCAGCCTTCAAAGCCTGAGTCTTGTCGGTGAAGTACTCGACGTTTTCCTCTTTGGGCAAATTAGCTGGGCAGATTGGGCGACAGAAGATCCCTGTTGTTTTCACCGCAATGTAAAAGCGCCCATCAAAACGGCTATCACGAGCCATGCGTGCTTTTTGGCATTGTTCGAAGGTCAACGATGTATGTGGGTGGATGAGCATAGTGCTGTCCCTGCTTACGCATTTGGTGTTCAACGAGTGGTTAACTTATTCACCACTCGACCGGCATAACTTCATTGTAGAACGGGGAGTTACTGTAAATTAGCCATTTTCGGAACTCAATATTAAGAAACTTTGGCAATAGCAAATTTGTGCACTAAGGTTATAGTCAGAACAACACAACAACGTCGGCTAAAGGGAATTGGCATGGACTTACATACGTGCGTGATTGTACTTAGAAATCACAAGGTTATTACCAGCAAATCGGTCGAGCACTCTATAGGGATTATTGAGCGCGACTCTGATAACGAGATTTCAGAAATTCAAATCAATGCGACTGATGGTGTGAATATTCGCACTTATCACTACAACAGTGTGGAAGACTCGCTTGAAAGTTTAATGAATCTATAAAAACTCCTTTCTCCCTTGTTAATCGTGAAAGTAAAAGAGCGCAGTCACCTGTGCTCTTTTTTTTGCTCACCATGCACAGGCGCCATACCAGAAGACAAACCGACGTAGAGAAAGTCATTCAAATTTTTGCGACTTTCATAATCAAAAGCGTCCTGTAAAAGCACCAAAACCAGGTATTTTATCCGTTCTAACGTTCTGTATTTAAAAATGAAAAAACGTTCCATCGAATTTGTCGAACGAGAACATCAAATTGCCCCAATTTTTTCTTTCTCTCCTCCTACCTACACTGATTTCAACAACAAGGGGGCAGTACTCCTTATCATAAAAATTCGAGAAAGGATAAAGTCATGAAAGCACTACTACAAAAAATCACTACTTCAAATGCAGGCTACGGCGCACTCGCACTTCGCATTCCAGTCGGTCTCATCTTTATGGCGCACGGCGCGCAAAAACTTTTTGGCTGGTTTGGCGGTTATGGGCTTGAAGGTACAGGTCAATGGATGGCATCAATTGGCTTAGGCCCGGGCATGCTGATGGCATTTTTAGCAGGCAGTGCAGAATTTTTTGGCGGCTTGTTCATCTTACTTGGCCTGCTTACCCGCCCGGCAGCCGTGGCTTTAGCATTCACCATGGTGATCGCCATTTTCTCGGTTCACTTTGAAAACGGTTTGTTTATGTCGAACAACGGTTACGAGTTTGGTTTAGCACTACTGGCAGCAAGCGTTTCTCTCGCTTTCTCTGGCGCAGGCAAAGCCGCATTAGATGAAACGCTACGTCAGAAATTGGCCTAAACGAGAGTAGAAACGACATTAGAAGTGCCACAACTCTCGCTTCAATCGGACGTTTGATTTATAAACACGCTGCTATTTGCGTAAACTGACACAAAAAACCCCTTGGCTTCACACCAAGGGGTTTTCGTTTAATTTTGCACTGGATCGCAAAAGCAGAAATTACTCGTCTGCTGGAATGTCGGCTATTTGCTGCAAACTGTACGCCGTTAACGGGTCAATCTCTTTTACGATTTCTTCAACCTGCTTAATCGCGTCTACAGACGTGCTGGCTTTGCGATAGCTCAAATAGATAGGACGGTACCAATCTTCTACGCCAGACACCTTGTGGAGCTGCCCGCTTGCAATAAACGGCTCTACCAGAGACGCTGGTAGGTATGCACTGCCACCTTTCTCTAAAACGAAGTCTAACGCGATACGAGCGGTAGAAGTACGAAGGTAAGGCGCTGGGATTTTCGGGTGACGTTCTGCGTGTTCTGAAGCGAAGCGCGTGCCCCAATCCACATACACGTATTTCTTATCAAACACCGTATCGAGAGAATCTTGCTCGGTAGACACCAACACCAACACCACGTCAGCGACTTTCTTGCAGTTAAGCTCATCCGCTTTGATTTGATCGAAGGCGAACGCCATATCGAGAGTGCGCTCAAGCAGGCTGCGGCTTAGCATCTCACGCCCCATGACTTCTGCCATAAAGCCGTAACCACCAAATGAGTCTGTTACCACACTCAAACAGTTTTGCAGATAAGCGTCCCAAATGTTCGGCGTACCACCCATGGTGAGCTGCAACGCTTTGCCATCTTCGAGGGATAATTCGAGTTTGGCTTGCTGCAAGGTGGTCACCATCACCTCGGCATAGCCTATTAAACGCTCACCTGCGGAGGTCAACTTTATGTTATTTCGATCACGAATAAACAACTGCGTATCGAAATAACTTTCGAGTTGTTTGATGCGTGCGCTCACAGCGGCTTGAGTAATGTACAAGTTCTCAGCAGCTCGTCCGAAGTGACGAACCTTTGCCAGCTCTAAAAATGTTCGAAAGACCTTTACATCCATAAACCATCTCCTGGTCAATATAAAACCAGATTAACAACTAATTAAAATTTTGACGACAAAAAAGTTTTGTTTTTCTTTTGTTAGCTTTGCGCCTAATTTTCGCCGTAATTCATCACATTCATCAATAACGGTTACAGAGGCTGTTGATATGTCTGACACTGAATTTCGTCATGGCAAAAAACGTTTTTACGACAACGTAAAATTCCCACGCGGCTTTGCAAAGTCTGGCGATTTTACTCTTTCAGAAGAGGAAATCCTAACAATTTATGGGGATACTATGCTTGGCCTAGAGTCAGGCGAGTTGACACCTGAGAACAGCGAAGAAAAACACTTCGTAAAAGTTCTGGAAAACCCAGGCAAAGCGAAAACTAAGATCGAGCGCACTTGGCTTAAATACGTACAGCTAGCTCGTGGTCGCAAACGCTTCCACACGCTAAACGGTCGTAACAAACCAGAAGCGTCAGATGACTACGCAGAAGAGAGCCTAGCAGAAGACGATTAATCGACACAGCCAAGATTTAATGCTTGGCTAAACTGCGGAACGATTCGTTCTGTGGTGTTGCAAAAAACTTTTTCTTTTCCAAAAAGCCCGAAGGTGGAATCCCTTAGGGCTTTTTCATTTTTAATAAACCCATTATTTGGCGAGTACTCACTTCGCCAGCATGGCGACCTTCTTCAAGAAACTGTCTTTGAGATGCTCTTGGTCGTACTCCAAATGATAGGTATTGTGGAAGCCCACCTTTAACTCCACGCCATTGCCTCTAAGAAACACGTTATAGCCATCGTAATCAGAAAAGGCTTCTACCCCTTCATACATCTTGCCAAACTCAGTAGGCGTGCCGTTGTTCATCACACATTCGTATGCTTGCAGCACTTTGGTTGCGTCTAATTCATTTTTCATTGCGATTCCCTCAGCAATAAACACACTTTAATTATGGTTAAGGAAAAAACGCCGTGCCACACCATAGATTGCGTGAGATCATAAGTTCGGCATTTTTCTTCCCTTTCTGCTACGCAACTTGGTTCAATTTAACTCGCCCTATCAGCCAAAAAACTTAATTTCAGTCATAAATTTTAAACGCTAATCAACTAACCTAACCTTCTCTACATAAGAGGGTAACGGCGAGAAGCAAACGTAAAAACTGTTGATAAAAGCAACATTGGTTAAAGAAAAAGCAAATTTTTGACCTAAAACAATAGCAGATCGCCATTACTTATTTTATAATGCGAATTAATGTTTCAGGACATCTTAAATTCCAATAACTAGGGGCACAAAATGAGACTTATCCCGTTAGCTCAAGCAGCACAAGTAGGCAAGTGGGCAGCAGCACACATCGCTAAGCGCATCAACGACTTCAAACCAACAGCTGAGCGTCCGTTCGTTCTGGGTCTACCTACTGGTGGCACTCCTCTAGCAACTTACAAAGCATTGATCGAACTTTACCAAGCTGGTGAAGTGAGCTTCGAACACGTTGTGACTTTCAACATGGACGAGTACATCGGTATCCCTGCGGATCACCCAGAATCATACCGTTCATTCATGTACACCAACTTCTTCAACCACGTGAACATCCAAGAAGCGAACATCAACCTTCTTAACGGTAACGCGGAAGATCACGAAGCGGAATGCCAACGCTACGAAGACAAAATCAAGTCTTACGGCAAGATCAACCTATTCATGGGCGGCGTAGGTAACGACGGTCACATCGCATTCAACGAGCCTGCATCTTCTCTGTCTTCTCGCACTCGCATCAAGACACTAACTGAAGACACTCGTATCGCGAACTCTCGTTTCTTCGATGGCGACATCAACCAAGTTCCTAAGTACGCACTAACTATCGGTGTTGGCACGCTACTAGACGCTGAAGAAGTGATGATCCTAGTAACTGGTCACAACAAAGCACTTGCTCTAGAAGCAGCGGTAGAAGGCAGCGTAAACCACCTATGGACGGTTTCTGCACTTCAACTACACCCTAAAGCAGTGATCGTTTGTGATGAGCCTTCACAACAAGAGCTTAAAGTGAAGACAGTTAAGTACTTCTCAGAGCTAGAAGCGGAAAACATCAAAGGTTTCTAATCCCTCGGGTAACAACCAAAGATAAACGCTGAATACACAAAACCCGTGAGTCATCACGGGTTTTTTCGTTTTTAAAGACTGGCAGGTTTGAAGGTTTAGGAAGTTAAACAACCGCTAGCGCGGTGCTTAGTAAGCTTGAATACCAAACTGACGCAGACGTTTCGGCAATACCTCATCGAGCTTATCTAACTCGCTCGGTTCAACTTCAATGAGGTTGAAGTTATGCAGCTCGTACACCGCACGAACCTTCTCTCGCTCCGCTTCTAACATCTCGCCAGAATCGCTGCCCCAAAACTGCAAATAGACTTTGCCACCCGGAAGGTAGAAATCGCTTGTCACGTCTTGGTCGATCGGCAGTTGGCGCTCGTAAGCATGCACCACACCAGCCAAATACAGCCAGTTATCGATCAACAGTTCTCCTTTAGAACGAACATAATGCCCATCTAAAGTGCGGTGCTTAGCTTCAAACTTCTGGCGAAAACTAGAAAATGACTTATCAGTGGAATGGGACTCGGCATCTTGTCCTAAAAACTCAATCACAGACTGCTTGAGACGCTTGTTACGCAGCACTACGTCGTGCCACACCACAAAGGTATTCTGCGACTCTTTATCGGTTCTCTGCTGGCCACCAGCGCGGATTCCGGCTTCGGTTAAGCTCCAACCCTCTTCGGATTTGCTGATCCAACCTAATTCACTTAACAGCTGGTTCATGCGTTTGGCATTAAGCTTAAGCTTCTCACCTAACTGGGTTGCGCTATAAGTTTTTCCAGACGTTGCGGCAAGCTCGATGTGCAAGTTGGTCGGCCATACGATGAACTGCCCAAATTTAGGGTGATCGACATACTCACCGCCGAACTTGGCGCCCTCTTCGGTCAAAATCCATTTCTCGTCTTGACGAACGATGTAGCCAGCGCGTTTGAGATCCGCAAACAGCAGCTTGGCTTCTATCTGACGCATTTTTGCCAGCGCCGACGTCGATATTTTTTCAGACACGATTCATGCCTCCTGCTGCGTAAAGTAGGAATAGTAAAGGGGATAATATTACCGCAAACTTCAGGAGAAATACTTAGTAAACTGTTACATTGCTACTAAATATCATTACTGCCAGCCTACCGGGCTATACACGAATCAGGTACCTTGAATCAGGTTAAGAGTTACAGTCACTCTTTAAAAAATCTTTAATTAAACTTAAAGAAATTTTGTTCGTAAGAAGGACACTCGTATCTACTCGAACAACACAACGCTCGTACCTTCTTGCACCTAGCTTTACTCCACCTATATCGACTGGGGTTTTGGTCCCTATGATTTCAAATCCAACTTCACTTAGAAAGTCGACTAACTGACCGGATAATACATTCATGTATACCTCCGTGATATTGGCGTTTTTAGCAAGAAAATAAAGGAAAGTACCCCATTGATAACGAAATACTGCCGTCGTGCTAGAAAATGAAGTTGCTACATACAAAGCACACGTTTTAGTATCTCGAAATCGAATAGATTGACGGAAATCTACATCGCAGTGCTTTGCTTCCTCATAGAGTTCTGCGTTATTAAAAAAAAATGCGATAGTGTGCCCAATGACATCACAGCTATCCTCCTCAGGATGCACCCTCACACTAAAGATTCGATGTTCTTCTTGATAGAGATAGAGATCAAGGTTGAACAGATCTTGTCGCTCGGAATTATATCGGTCATGAAACCGTCTAAGCATGTGAATAACATTATCATCAACTCTATGAAATAGTTGGCTATGACAAATCGGGGTTTCATTATCAGTGACCTCAACTTCAAAAGCAGCTAGGGTCATGTTACGAAAGTTTGACTCGAATCGTTCAAGCAGAAAGTTTTCTAATTCATCCGGTTTTTCATCACTAATAAGCGAACACAAAAACGGGCGAACATCTGTCGTTAGACAACGCAGAACCCTTAGTGCTTTTGCATTCGTTGGCGAAGTTACCTCCCTTTCCCAGCGACTAATCGTCACCAAATCCAAAAGTGCGAATTCTTCATCCTTTGACGAAAGAGCAATAGCCAAATCTCTTTGTGTATAGTTTTTGGATTTACGAATCTGTTTTAACTGTTTGCCAAACATTCCATACTCCTATTGTTATTTCTTCAAAACAGCCATGATCTCATTTTCTGTTGATAAAAGAACAAGCAAAGACATCACTACTAAAAATAAGAATGCCTAATAAGGCTAGTACAAAGCCAAAAAAATAGCTTCTAGCACTTACATGCTAGAAGCTATTGTGAAGGCATTCTTTTTAGGTAAATGCAAGCTGAAAGAACCGTTCAGTCATTACAATAGATCGTTAAACTTTCATATCTGATGAAACTTTACTTAGTATCAATCCAAAGCTCTAACCCACTCAAATAAGCATTACCAAACGCCTTAAACCCTGTGAGCACTTCTGAATCAGAAAGGGTATAGGAACTATAATGTTGATTACTATAATCTTTGTTGCCGCACGTTAACATTAGATGCCCACTTGTGCTATATAACTTTAATCGGGACATTTCGTCTACCTCAGCAGAACCAAAACCTGTAGGCCCCCACCAAGCTTCAATTCTTCCTATACTTTCTACCGAGATAGAATGATGAGATCCTCCGGAACCGCCAATATGAGCTCCCCCTTCCTGATACATCGAGTCAACTATCCAACCACACCCGAAACCTATGTTTGTGTTAATACGTACATCAAACAAGTAATCATCGCCTACTTCATTCCCAAAAAAAATAACTGGGTAACCTGGAGGAGTTTCATCAACACAACTAACATAACGGAGGTTACCATTAAAATCGTTAGCGTTACTCGTCCCATTTAACAAATCGATAGAGCGATGATAAGCGCTCCCGCCGGTACCAGAGTTACTTGTCCAATACGGTAAATCTACAGGCCAATTGTGATTTACAAAAACCCCACCACCAGTATTTCCGTCGCTGTATAAACTTTGAAGTTCTACAACGGTCGGAAGTCTAGCTCCTTGTGCTAAGCAAAGGTTATTTGCGGTATCCCAACTGTGTGAAGCTGTAATCACGTTTTCCAATGAGGTAGTTCCATTTCCCTGTTGTGGGGTGCTCGATATCCCAGCAGATACAGCTCGCACATGACTTAATGGTGGAAGGAATATCAAACCTCCTGAAACAATGCTACCGTAGGGACTACTAACATATGATGACACAACTCCTGTGGCATACCCGCCTTTGCCATCAGAGACAACGTATGTGACCGATGCCTCTCCAGGTTGTTCGCTTAAAAAATCGAACTGCGTATCATTGAAATAATTACCATCTCCATTTGCATCATCAGGGATAGAGACTTTAGCTCCGAAACTGTATACATCAGTTAAGTGAAGAGTATCACCATCGCTATCGCTAATGAGATCAGTGACGTCAAACCTCATTGACTCCCCATAAGGGATCGCTTTTAAAGTATCCCCCGAATTAGGGTCAGTAAATGTTGTAACAATCTTAGATTCAGCAACAGGAGCATTATTCCCATTCTGCGAAACCGCAATATCTAGAACACCACTCAATATATTTAAACCGTCGCTGTAACTAAACAGAATGCGTTCAACACCACTTGGTATGCCCATTCCAGGCATGTACTCAATTGTGTTCTCTATTGGGTCAGAAACTGCACTGGAATAGGTAGTATTGTCATTTGGTAGGTTGACAGTTGTAGATAAAGAGTAAACGGTCGTATCAATATCATAGCCCAACTTCCCTAACTCGAAAGGCAAATCTATCTTTACTGACGTGCTGGAAGAAGTAACACCAGATAATGGTGGAAGTTGGTCAGTAGTTTCCCCAACCACGACTCTAACTGTTGCTTCGGAATAGCCATCACCTATAGTGCTAGTGGAACGAGAAACAAGTGGAGATCCAACTATATAACGATAATCACATGCTTTGGCACCATCAGCATCAATCGTAAAGCTAGTAGCTCCCATAGATTGCACTTCACAACCATCATGAGCATTCAAAGGAATCACATCGGTCAAAACCACCTGTGAGCCATCAGAAGATTCCATACTATCGGATAGATCAACATCAAATTTTGAAGTAAGAACAGTTTCTCTAACAACATCCTGAGCATAGTAAATAGTGTCACTTTCAACAGGAGGGATTATTGGTTCAGGAGACGGGGCAGAGGGAGAACCCGAACCTTCTCCTCCGCACGCAGTTAAAGCAATAGACAAAGCTACTACTAGTTTAGAATCAAATCGGCTTGCTTCATTTATCATTACGTTTACCAATACAATTATGAACAACAAAAAAGTTGTACCAAGTGATAACCTGCACACTCTTTCTATTTGGAGTAGAATAAATCGAACATTTAATAGACATTCTGCATTTCAATAAAATAAATAATCTTAATGCCTAATTTTTATTCTTTATCAAAAGGGCTATATTAAAGTTATTTTCATCCAACTACTTTACGTTGACATGAGCTCGTCTATTTTTTTCTCTTCCTAATTTTGTATCATTACTAGTAATTGGTTCACTTTCCCCTTTTCCAATTATTTTCATTTTTTTTACAGAAACTCCATTTTCAATGAAATAATTAGCTACCGAATTAGCTCGTTGCTCTGAAATTTTCTGATTTATCTTTTTACTACCAGCGTTATCAGTATGACCAACAATAACCATTGACCATTCTTTAGGTTCTTTCATCAAATTACTTAGTAGCAATTCTAAAGGTTTAGTATTAACCATTACAGTATCATTAAACTTAAAATTAACAACGGCACTTTCCTGAAAATTATACAATTCTTCCTTTTTAACTTGCTCTTTTTCAGCGGATTCTATCACGACTTCTTGCACATCTTTAACAACTGTTGGTTCGAGTTCTATTTGAGGCTGGCTATTAAAATAATAGCTTAACCCAATATAAATCTCGTTACGATTCACGAAATTTCCATCAGCGTGAAAACGATAGCCAGTTTTCAAAAAATTATTTTGGTTGAGTTGATACAATAAACTATAGTCAGAATAAAGGTTATTTCCTAGCGTTCCTACACCTAAACTAAAATTAAGACCCTTTGTAATTTTAAACTCTTTCGCTACACCAAAATCAATATCACTTTCAAAATACTCTCTCTCTTGCTTGAATGTGTTAAAAGGTACATAGCCACCAACACGCCATTTCAACTGCCACAACTCAACAGCAAGGGTAACTGACGTTGCTGATTCTTCACCAGAATAAAATCTTCCTTCAACCGCCCAGCCCAACTCTTCTGTTGCATTTGCCAAAGCAGGAAACAAAAGAATAGCAAATAGCGATTTCACATATTGTTTAGCCACTTACAATGCTTCCTCTAAATAAAAGGAAAACTCTCCGCGGTATTGCCCCGTTTCAATTTTATCTGCATCTGCAGCGTCATAATGGACTTTGAGGCGAAAAGAAACTTCTGAATCGCTGCCCGTAATAACGGCCTCTGGTTGTTGACGTATACCATCGACAACGAGCTGAGATTGGGAACATGCTCCAATGCAAGAAATATTATAAGGAAGGTTTTCCACGCCCGTTGATTCAAACTCCATTTCATAAGGAACATCATCCAAAGTCAGTTGAACACCACTGGTAAAAGAACCTTTCGCCACAATATTAAATAACGTGTCCCCAGACACTTTATGGTTCAGCGTGTCATAAGTTGGCTGAATAACACCATTACCTTCAATTTGAACGCTATCGAGACTAGCTGCTGTATAGTCAATCATTACAATCATTGGCACCGACGCTGCATAGCGATAAGTCCATGTGCCTGTATTTGACTTAAAATAATAGACAGGTTGTACTGTCACCATTCCAGAATAAACACCACTAACAACGCCTGAGTTTTTAAACGCCTGAACAACCGCATTGCTATCCACTTCTAGAAGTGGCCGTACAAATTGAAATGGGGTGTACTGGATTGCAGGATCAGTCGTCACATAACTTTCGTTTGCAACGCAGTTGTTCCCGATCAGCCTAGTGGTGCTGCCTTGCTGCTCAGATACGTTGCAAGACGAACTCCCAATCATGGGAGCGCCTCGGTCAGTAAAATGAGCAGAAGCCTGTCCAAGTTCATACTCTAAACCTGCAACAGTAATCTCTACATTTACTTCTCCACCTGGCCCTTGGAGGGTAATAGTGTTATTTGGTAGAGTGAGGAATGTACCAGGAAGCCATTCATGTGTAGGTGTCAAACCATTAATAGGCTTCCAGTTACTCAGAGCAACATAGTTCCCCATTGATTGGCCGTTATTCCACCACAATTGACTCCCCTCAATCACACCATGTAGAGTGGCAGCTCCAACATTAGACAAATAGAACACGAAGATGAGAGCAACTAACTTTTTATAAAGTAAACTCATCTTGATACCTTTGATCATGATTTGCGACGGTCACCTGAACATTTCTCCCTTGAATCCCCTCAGGGAGCTCTATTTTCATTTTACGCCCAGACAACACGTGATATACCGCCCGACAAGAATTAATCGCTCGCAACTTATTACAGTTATCAAATTGGATTTTTAAATACGTATTACCCGTGTTGTGAACTTTTACGGTATGCGCTTTTTCATCATAATCCCAAGAATATTCCATTCTTTGCTGACTCGCAGGGACTATGTAGTAAGGTGCCATACCAAAAGAAAAACTAACACTCTGCCCTTCCACTTCGTCTGGCGCACTCACTGGAGAAAACCGGATTTGATATACTAAATCCCGACTCCGATCACAATCGGCCTTACAAAGGTACTTAACTGCTACATCGCGAATTTCCCCGGGTAATAAACGTAACTTAGAAGGGTTAACCGCTAAATCCCAAATAGGGAAGTTTTCACGAGTTAAAGGAATTTTTTCAATCTCACCGCTACTCACTTTTACCTGAAGCACCTCGCCTTTTACGTAAACCGTTTCTTTTTGAGTGTTGGTTACTGTAAATGTACCATGACCATTATCATTACCAACTTTTAATAGGCTATCTACGCTAAAGGTTGAAGCGCTAACGGGCAATGAGTTGCTAATTCCACCTAAAAGTAGGCATCCGTATAAAACGAAAGATAAGTATTGTTTATTCATTGTCTATCTCTAATTTATCTCGATACAAGCATTGGTCTATCAAGAGTTTCTTCAAGCGCATATTGACTCAAAGACTCAATAGCTTCTTGCTGGTTCAGTGCTAACAGGCTCGGAGATTCAACAAATAAGAAAGTCCGAGTCCCCACTGTTTGTTTAACAAATTTTAAAGATGAGTCATTTAATGAGGTTTCATAACTTTCAATAATGTCCATATCGTTAAACTCACCAACGTAATAGTAATAGTTTCCACTATCACCACGAGTAATTCGAAACTGTCCTTCCTCTTCAAAATTAGGCATACAGAAATTCTTACCTAAATTTTGTGTTGAAAACTCATCAGGAGAAGGAATAAGACAACGCTGTGCACTAGTTCGCAATTCGAATGGTAATCCTGAGCTAATTCTAAATTTAAAAACACCATCTGTGATTTGCTCTACAGACACACACCCTGTACCCAAACACTCAACAAGATCAATGGGATTACCCTCTATATCATTGAATATTGAGATGTATGATTTCACTTCCCTAAGGTCAACATCCAAGTTCATAACCGTACCGGGATAACTAGTTGCTTGGTATTTGGACCTTCCTAGATTGTGATAGTCACTGGCATCTTCATCCAAAGCAATTTGATAATCTAGATATTGATCCAACGGGTAAACAACCTCTTTATGATCTAGTAATATACGACCAGTATGAGTACCATTTGCCTTTAAATTAGCAGTAGCCAAAAATGCTTGGTCACCTTTATTAGTGTCACTTAGCTTTGCGTTGTTTTCATTATTAATAACAAGATAGGAGTCTGACTTACTCCGAGTTTGTTTAATACCGTCATTGGTTATAAGAGTAGTACTGCTCAAACTTCCAGAGATATTACTGCTGTGACTATCAACATAAGCAAATGCATTACCATCAATATATTTATTTTTATAGTTACCAGACGTAGAACCGTAATAGTTCACTTTGTTATCATCTTGTGCGTTATCAGAATAAGTTGTTCCTGCTTCAATATTCATTGAAGCATTTTCTGATAACTGGTAAGAGTTACCAATAGAACCAGTATATTGCTGGCTTCCTTCAAAAATATTGGTGCTAAATGAAGAGTAACCACTCGAGCTTAAAGGTATCGATACTGATGCTAAAATAGACCAATTATCATAAGTCCCCCCATTGATATCGACTTCGTCGGAAAGAGACAGTTGCAAATCAACGGTAGAGTTAAACCAACTAGAAAAGCTATATCCTGCAGTCATTGACTCGTACGAACTATAGATCTGATCTATGTTCTCAAATACCATACTTTCTAAGCCCTCGTTGACAATGCGAGAGTAACTAACATATGCACGCCCGAAACCGATAGATCGACCATAGGAAGCTGAAACTTCTTTTTTTGAACCATAACCATAAAGATAATTGGCAAATGAGATTTTATCTGCCACGACGGTTCGATCATGAAATTGGCTTGCGCTAAAGTTCATTCCATAGAGCGATAGATTACTTTGTAAGTAATGAGTGCCATCATCGAAAATGCCATATAGACTATTAAAACTAATGTTACTTGAAGGATTATAGTTTAAAGCGAGCTTAGCAAAATAATCATCCCTTGTATTTAATAACCCTACCCCAAAAGCAACGTCAGAATTTATTTGTGTAACGGTTCTTGCCTCTAAGAAGACGTTATACTCATAGTCATCAACTAATGGTTTAAGCTGTTCATTAGCAATAATTTCCTGTTTCTTTAGAGAACCAGCAGTAATAAAATAGTCCCAATTTCCTACATCTAGTTTCGATCCATTATTATTATACACTTTATGAAACTTATTATAGATCTCGTTATTACCTGCATTAACCAAAATATTATACACTTCTATTCCAGATGGGAGATCACTATAAGATATATAGTTCTGACCTGCTGGAACATTGCGTTCTATTACCGGAGTACCATCTTCTCTATATACAAATAACCGTCCAGATTGTGGTATGGAAAAATATATTCTAGGTTGATTCTCATTATCTCTATATTCTAATTCACTAGTTGTACCTGTCGATACCTCAATAACACTAATATCTTCATCAGCATCCAACATTGAAGTACTGTTCCAGGCTCGAGGCATATTCTCTGAAGAAAAGCCAACCTTTATATGTTGATTCTCTTCCAGATAGTGGAAAGCTAACTCATCAAAGTATACTTTTTGTTCTTTAAAGTTTTCATCCGTCGTAGATACATTCAAGTCTGAATGTATAAAGCCTCCAAGTAAGCCAATCGTTGTTTCATTGTTGTAATAAATCTCACTCGAAGATCCAATATTGCTATTCATACTTAAATCGTGGTGAATAATAATGGCATTTTCACCACGGGTCTCACTCACATAGCGTTGGCTTTCCTGTTCCTGTGACATTAAAGAGTCGGGAACTAATATGCGCAACGTTTGTTCTTCGTTGACAACAACATACTGCACTTCTTCTGGTGTTGTATCACTCAGTTGACAAGTTGTTCTTCGTCCCAAACAATGTGGAGAATCCGTAATACCAAATGTTAAGTCAGAAATGATTGCCTTTGCAGCACTCGACTTTACATATTGGCTTTTTAATAATTCATTGAGCTCAACCTTCATCTCATCTGTCATTGCCAACGTCGTTGAACCAAGACCTAAAAAACCAGAAGCGCGATATTGAGCATCATCATTTATGACAATGTTAATGTTTGCTTCTTTTTGCTCAAACAAATCCTCGAAACCTTCTGGTACATTTGCAAATGCAATTCTTGTCAGCAAAATCATCAGGACTAATAACAACTTTTTCATATGGATAGTTCCGCTAAAACAGACACTTCACCATTGCATTTTAAAGCAACATCATTAATCTCATCACTCCGTATTAGTACTTGATTTTGGCCAATACGAAAGCCACTTTCATCGATAGAATCCAAAGGTTTAAGAGAGGTAATATCACCTTCATTTATCAATTCTCCATCGATAAAAACGTTCATGAAATCTATTAATGATGTACCGTCAGGTGAATTAATTTCTTGACACTGAGAATCATTAGTCAACAAGTTTAACCGATAATAAAATAAAACACTCTCTTGAGCCGGAATATTTGTGTTCACAAGTAAAAATGAGGTTGAGTCATTAAATCTGTTAAGATTTTCGCTATAATTCAAAATTAATTTAGATGGGTTCGACTCCATCGATAGTGAATATGGGTATAGTTTAGATTTATCTATATATGTAGATACAGGTAGCGTGTTCTTAATAACCTCACAGGAAACAGAGTAAGATATTAAACTTAATAAGGTCACAAAAAATACATTAAAATACATCACAATAGTTAAACCTAATCAGAATAAAGAAAGGCTGCATTTTTGCAGCCTTAAAAAACATCGGCTAGAATTTAAAGAGCGCCTACGTCACCTTCTGCAAACAGAGTAGTACGAACGGAAATCGCATCATTCGGTGTTACAACTCCAGTAGGAGCACTCGTGTAAGAAACTTGAATTAACGCATCCGGATTACCTGCTGCTGTCGCAACTTGTTCGTTATCAGCCACAGTAGAACCATTAACTTGTACAACAAGATTAGTTGTATCGTATGCATTACCAGCCACACCATTGTGCTGAATTGCTCGATTTGCCACCCACCAGTTAATCGCATTTGGGTATGTTGTTGCGGGATCAATTTCACCAGTAACGCCATCTAAAGCAAACGCACGAACAGGAACAATAGTTGAAGAGAAAGTACCATCTTCATTCGCACTAACTTGGCCTTGTTGAATCTGACCACCTGATGGGCTTGCTAGACCAATATCCGTACCTACAAAACCACCCGGAATTGTGCCACTCCATAAAATCGTTGATTCAGCTGGTGCCGCTACTGCTGAAGTCGCTGCAAAAATACCAAACACAGCGCTTACTGCAGCGCCTAAAACTTGCTTTTTCATTAATAAAACCTCATGTTTATTTTGATTGAGTAGATATACACTCCATTAAATACTGCATCTCGATTTGAGATATCTTACCTGATAATTTTTACTAGATTATTTAATATCACAACTCAGGTAAGACCAGTAAACTCATTATCAATGATTATTTAACAATCAATTTAACAGAAGTAAAATTTTTTGATAACTCATGCCTAATTATTATTAATCAATCTCTATGCTATGTAAAAAATTGAAACGATACGATTGGCTTAGCAAATATTACTTATCATAATTTATCACAATTAAAATAAATACCATCAACTTGCCTAATAATAATGTGCATGTTTGTATTTATTATCATTTCGTGTAGAGCAAAAATAAAAAAGCCCGTTGTGATGATGGATCCAACGGGCAAAACTAGAGTTTTAAATTTTATAATAAATGAAGGGTTAGTTTATTCTATAGCTTTAGTTAAATTGATGAATAAGAACCCTACCACAAGGATATTAATAAAAATGTTATACCTATGTATAGCTTATTAATTTTATTTGGATTAGTAATGCCTAATTGAATGTTTATTCCGTTCAGCAGCTTACATAAAAGGAGCACTTTGGCTCCTTTCTCTACATCGAATTGAATCGGCTTAATTATTTGCAAGCTTGGCAAACTTGCTGTAAGTACTGATTTTGCCGTTGATGTACTCGATACCACTGTGCACATTGTTTTCGGTGTGACCAACAATTTGGTATTCGACGATGAATTCGCCGCTGATGACTTTGATAAACAAGAAGCCGCCGCTGACCTTCCATAGTCCCTGCAAACCGCGCTCACTGAACAAGTCTTTTTCCACCAACGTGCCATTTGGTTTGAGCTCTAAAATCGACGAGAAACCGTCGACGTTCACTTTTACCCAAGGTTGTTGATGCACTTCGTAGCTGAGGATTTTGCGGCGTGTCTTCGCCCACTCACGCAGATCTTGTTCTTGCGCTGGGGTGAGAATTGGCAAGTCTTCCATCTCCAATAGGGTGTGATGTTTTTCGTACCAGAAAAGTTGCAGATGGAGTAATTTCATTCAGATTAACGGGGTTTCATAACGACAAAGCGCAACTTTGCGCCAACCCTGATGGTAAGTCAACCAATGAAACGAAAGAGTGCAGTTTTCACGAGGGTTAAAAACTGCACGTTCCCACGATGGGAAAACGGTGCCCAATAACGAGCACCGGAGCATGTAAGTGTTTATACGGTTAAGAGAGAATTATGCGGCAAACAACCTTGGCAATTCCGCATGATCACACGCTTGATTTAAGCGCTGTTGGGCGGTTTGAATGTGCGCACGCCAATGTTCATCTTGCGCCCACATCTCAATCACCAGCGGCACGACGCAGTCTGTCTCTTTGAGTGTGCGGAAGATGGCATCGAAGTTCACTTCACCATCGCCAATCACCAGATCGCGGAACTGACCTTTGTATTCTGGCGTCACGCGATACGTGTCTTTAAGGTGGATTTGGGTAATGTGCGGCTTACTCAATTTCAGCTCAGTACATACGTCATAGTTCCAACCAGAGATATTGCCCACGTCTGGATAAGCGGTGAAATACGGCGAATTTACTTCGCGATTGAGCACCTCAAACTTACTCAATGAGTTAAGGTAATCGGTATCCATGATTTCAACAGCAAGCATCACTCCCGCACGCTCAGCCAGTTTCGCCGCTTCCTTCATCCCTTCAATAAAACGCAAGTGGGTAGCACGGTTTGCTGGCTCGTAATACACATCGTAGCCAGCTAATTGAATGGTACGGACGCCAAGTTTGTACGCCAATGCAATCGCCTTTTCCATGTGCAGCACGGCTTGCTCTCGGATCTTCGGATCAGCCGAGCCAAACGGGAACTTGCGGTGCGCGCTCAAACACATCGACTGCAATGGCATGCCGTAACGTTCGCACTGGTGACGCAGGGCATAAATCGTCTCGTCGTCCCAATCTAAGCGGCTGCGGCGCTCGTCTGATTCGTCCACCGAGATCTCAAGAAAGTCGAAGCCCAACTCTTTGGTCACGCTGAGCTTTTCTTCCCAGCTTAACTCGTTCGGCAACGCTTTCTCATACAAGCCAACACGATGACGTTGTAGGTTCTGATACATGTCGCCTCCTAGTTCCAGTAACGGTCGATTTGCGCTTTCAATGCTTCTGCGGTTTCTTGCCCTTTGTCGCCAGCCAATGCACGACCTGCGATAAAGGTTTTCGCTTTGATGCCTTCAAACAGGTAGATGTCTTCTGGCACGATGCCGCCCGTGATAGAGAGCTCGATACCTAGCTCAGAGAGTTGACGCATCTTGCTGATGTCAGCGTCTGTCCAGCCAATGCCTGCCAACTCTGCGTCGCGAGAACGGTGGTAAATCGCTTGAGTAATGCCAAGATCCACCCACGCTTGCGCATCTTCCATCGTCCAGTTGCCGTAGATTTCGATTTGGATTTCGCCGCTAAACTCATCCGCCACTTTTTTACACGCTTCGATGGTTGCAATGTGCGCTGCGGCTGAAACCGTAATCCAGTCAGCACCAGCTTCAAACGCCATGCGAGACAAAATCGCGCCGCCATCAGTGGTCTTCATATCACACACCAGAATGTGGTCCGGGTGGTTCTTACGTAGCGTCGAGACTGCATTCATCCCTTCTGCGAACGCTAAGATGGTGCCCACTTCAATCACATCGACGTAGCTATGTACATTGCTTGCAACCGCCACGGCGTCAGTTAGGTTAGTTTGGTCTAGAGCGATTTGAATCATTGGTTTGGTCATGATGCTTATCCTTGAATTTTTTCACGTATCAGACGAGCTAAGCCGTCGTTATTGTTATCGGTTTCGCACACCAAACGGGCGCTTGAACGTACCGTCTCGTCTGCGTTATTCATGGCAACGCCTAATCCGGCGTAACGGAGCATGGAAATATCATTGTGGTTATCGCCCACGGCAATGACATGATTCGGGTGATAACCCAGCTCAGAAACGTATTCCGCCAGTCTTAAGCCTTTACTGTTACCTTTTGCTGCGAAGTCGATGCGATTCGACCACGAGCGTTCGCCGTTAAATTTCTCTTTCACCCATGGGTTTTCAATCAAGCGTTCTACCGAGCTTGGTAAGCCTTCCACCACGAATTTCCACACGAACTCGGTATTGCGCACTTCTTCACTGAACGAGTCGATTTTGTAGATCTTAGGTTGAAGGTGCTCAGGCGCGGTTTTCGCCCACTTTTCCAACGCTTCCATGTAGTGAATTGGGTTGTAGTTTGAGTACGTCATGGCATCGGTTACGTACATCACCATCTTGACCTGAAACTCCTTCGCTAAGGCGATGAACGTCAGCGCATCTTCCTTCTCGATGGAGTTGTGCTTGAGCACTCGGTCATTGTGGTAGTCATAAACATAAGTGCCGTTGCAGCAGATGATAGGCGTGGTAAGACCCAACTCATCGTAATACGGGCGTGCCGCGGTGTGATGGCGTCCGGTGACAATCACCACGTGACACTTCTGCTGCGCTTCTTGAATCGCTTTTTTCACCTCAGGGTGAATGCTGTGGTCATCGGTGAGGACGGTTCCGTCTAAATCTAAAGCAAGCACTTTGTACATGTCGTTACCTCTGCCCGTAGTAGGCGTTTTCACCGTGCTTACGCAGGTAGTGTTTGTCAGAAAGCTCAGGCTGGATCTTGATGCCGCTGTTGAGTGAACGCGTTGCTAATGCCATGGCAGAAATCTCTTCCAATACCACGGCGTTGTGCACGGCATCGTCAGCGTTGGTTCCCCAAGAGAAAGGCGCATGCCCTGCTACAATCACGCTTGGTACTGCCATTGGGTCGATGCGGCGTTGACGAAACTCTTCCACTATCACCAAGCCGGTGTTCTTCTCGTACTCTTCGGCAATTTCACGTTGTGAGAGCTTACGAGTACACGGAATATCACCGTAGAAGTAGTCGGCATGAGTCGTGCCCAGCGCTGGAATATCAATCCCCGCTTGCGCCCAAATCGTTGCGCTGCGTGAGTGGGTGTGCACCACGCCACCCACTTGTGGGAACGCTTTGTAGATCTCAATGTGGGTCGCGGTATCGCTGGATGGATTCATATAGCCTTCCACCACATTGCCGTCTAGATCGACCACCACAATGTGCTCAGCGCGCATGCCATCGTATTCCACCCCTGATGGTTTAATCGCAATCACGCCGCGCTCGCGGTCAATCTCAGACACGTTGCCCCAGGTGAAGGTCACCAAACCGTATTTCGGCAGTTTGAGGTTGGCTTCGAGCACACGTTGTTTCAGTTCGCTGTACATGATTTCTCCTTAGGCAGTAACAGCCAGAGCTTCATCAATCACGTTGAATACATCGGTTTTGCTGCGGCAACGGCGAAGCTTGTCTAAATCCACGCCCGTTTCGCTGTCTTCATCATCCAACACTTGGGTCACTTCCATCAGACCTTCCATGTGCTCGTCTGAAGAGCTGCCCGCTAGCGTGATCAACACATCAACTGGCTCGTCTTCGCCTTCAAAGTAGATTGGCTCTTCTAGCGTAACCAGTGCGAAAGCAGTACGAATCACGCCGTTTTCTGGTCGTGCGTGTGGCAGAGCTAAGTTAGGTGCGATGCAGATATAAGGACCCAACTCTTCCACGCTGCTGATGATCGCGTCGTGGTAGGAAGGCTGAATCGCACCAGAGGCAATCAACATGTCCGTACCAATCTTGATGGCTTCACGCCAGTTAGAGGCTTTTGCTTGCAGTTTGATTGAGTTGTTGTCGATCAGTGATTGTTTTAATCCCATTGTTCTATCTCCAGTTTGGGTGCCGTGACTTTGGCTGTCCGAAGCCCAGCACCACTGTTGTTATCCGCTGTTTGTTATTGGTTTCTTATCTCTTCATTGAGAGAAGTATTTGGTTATGCTGTTTTATTTTGCTGGTACAAAGTTTTTATTGATGATGTCGAGTAGCTCGTCCCCGAAGGAGTTAGGGTTAAGCATGTTTTGCACCCCGAGTACAAACTTGCCTTCACCTGGTTCCATCTCTGCAGACAGGTGCTTCGACGATACGATGATGTCCGTGCTCGCGAGCTTCGACTTGTAGTCCGACACTGCGCATGAGTCCATCACGTGAGGAATGCCTTTCTTCTCTAGGTATTTACCGATCTTCATTTTCATCATCATGGATGAACCTTGACCGTTACCACATACCGCTAGGATGCTTACTGGGCGCAGACCGTCGCTCGCTTTGATTGCTTGCTCTACCGCTTCAATCACTTCTGGCTCTTCACTGATTTCTACTGTGCCTTGCGCGTCTTCTTCAGCACGTAGCTTGCGAGAAGCGAAGAACATGTAAACCAGAGACAGACCAACAAGAACGAAGAAGAACATTTTCGATGCAGACAAACCTTGCATGATTGGTGGGAACACTAGTGCCCAGTCCGCCATGCCCATCCAGCCGTTGAACTCCGTACCGTGTTGGCTAAATAGGTGGATAGCCCAAGCAGAACCTAGTACCTCGATGATGCCCATCACGAAACAGATCTTCATCACCGCTTTCCAGCCACCGAAGTGGTTAGCAAATACACCGATGGTCGCGTTAGAGAAGAACATTGGAATGAAGCCAGGGATGATCATGATTGGCGCATCGAATGCCAGCATTGCAAGTACTGCTGCGAACTGACCAAGCGCACCCCACATGAAACCAAATACCATTGCGTTTGGAGAGAATGCGTAGATAGCCGCACAGTCAATCGCCAATACCGCGTTTGGAATCACGCGCTCAGAGATGCCTTTGAACGCCTCAGACAGCTCAGCAACGAACATACGTACACCGGCAACAATCACCTGAATCGCTACAGCGAATTTCAGACCCGTTTCTAAGATGTAGATAGTCCAGTGTGTGGTGCCCGCCATTTCTTGAAGGTTATCAAGACCGAATGAAAGCAGAATGATGCCGAAGAACACCGTCATCACAATCGCCGTTGCTGCGATGCTATCGTGGAAGATGTGTAGCCATTTAGGCAGTTCTAGGTGGTCAACGCTGTCGTTCTTATCACCCAGTTTTGGCGCTACTTTTGTTGCAATCCAAGACGCGACCTGTTGTTGGTGACCAATAGAGAATCCCGCCCCGCCGGTGACTTCTTCAGTTGGCTTGAACATGATGTTGGAGGAGATACCCCAGTACAGCGCCATTAACACCGCAGAATAAATGATGGTTTCCCACATGCTTGCGCCAAGCACAAAGTAGAACACCGCAATCAGACCTGCTTGCTGGAACATGATGTGACCAGTCAGCATGATGGTGCGGATACCTGTGTAGCGGCGTAACAGCACCAAGAGGATGTTGATACCTAATGCCAATAGAACGGCGTAGCCCACCCAAGAGTAGTTATCGCCCATTGCTTCCATGGTAGACATCATGGAGGTGTAAGGGTCAATGACCGAGCCAGTTAGCCCGTGGTATTCAGAAAGTTTGGAAATCACAGGTTTGAAGCCAGCAACTAGGGTGCCCGCACCCACTTGAACCAGCATGAAACCCACGATCGTTTTGATGGAACCTTTAATGATGGTGGTAGCGTCTCTTCTCAGCAACCAATAGCCAATGCATGTTACCAAACCCAGTAGTAGTGGGGCTTTGGTCATAACTTGGCTGTAAAAAATATAGAAGATGTCGTACAAGAACTCCATATCTTTACCCCTAGAGTGTTTTTTATTTGTAATCGTATGTAGGTCAGAGTGATTCCATCTGATGTCGTAGAATCTACTCAGTTTTTGCTCACGAAATAAACTCTAACAATCAAAAGTAATCACGCAATGCTCATTTGTGATTATTTTGATATTTATCAATTTTGCCCTCCAAAAAACCCTACAAATGGTAATCGGATCACACACAAAAATTAAATTACCAATAAATACAATAACTTATAAATTCTTGTGATGAAGTTCAGATTTTCATCAGTCTTGAATTTGACAATCAGGAGCGTGATTAATAGAATCAAAACAAATCACAAGTAATCACCAAATAATCACTAGATACACATTTCGGTGAATTTGAATCAAATAGGGTGATGGGTATGAACGAAGTACAAAGACACAATGGCATTCTGTCTTTATTAGAAGAAAATCAGACGATTAACGTCTCACACATTATTGAGAGCTTTAACGTCTCTCCAGCGACGGCTCGCCGTGATATCTCTAAGCTAGATGAGCTAGGCAAACTACGCAAAGTACGCAACGGCGCAGAACGCGTCGAAGCAGAAAAGAAAAAATGGTCACCGCTGAACATCAACAGCACTGAGCATTACGAAGAAAAATCCTTGATTGCGATGCAAGCCGCTGAGCTTTGTCAGTCTGGCGACAGCGTGGTCATCAACTGCGGTTCGACTGCTTTCCTACTAGGGCAGAAGTTGTGTGGGCAAGACGTGCAGATCGTCACCAACTACTTCCCATTGGCAAGCTACCTGATCAATGAAGACCATGACGATGTGATCATCATTGGCGGTCAATACAACCGTTCACAAAAATTGTTCTTAAATCCGGCGCCCAACTCGCTTGGCAGTTACGCAGGCAATTGGATGTTCACCTCGGGTAAAGGTTTAACCGAAGCCGGACTCTACAAAGCCGACATGTTAACCGCGGTGGCAGAGCAGCAAATGCTTGAGCAAATCGATAAGCTCGTCGTCGTGGTAGACAGCTCCAAAGTGGGTCACAGAACAGGCATGTTGTTCTGTCCTACCGAGAAAATCGACATTCTGATCACAGGCAAAAACGCCAACTCAGAGGTCATCAAAGCGATAGAAGCAAAAGGGACACAGGTCATTCTGGTCTAACGCGCCCTAGCCTCTTTCTCAAATAAATAAAAATAATTCAGCTCAGTGCCTTAACCACAAATTAAGGCGCTCGGCTCCCTACATCCCAAATTTAATAAAAATTGTGAAACAAAAAGGTGTTGCTATGAGTAAAGTAAATGAAATCACTCGTGAATCTTGGATCCTAAATACATTCCCTGAGTGGGGTACCTGGTTAAACGAAGAGATCGAAAATACGGTGGTAGAACCAAATACATTCTCGATGTGGTGGCTAGGTTGTACAGGTATCTGGTTGAAGAGTGAGGGCAACACCAACATCTCTATCGACTTTTGGTGTGGTACGGGCAAAAAGACGCAAAAAAATGCCTTCATGAAGAACCAGCACCAAATGATGCGTATGGGCGGCGTCGAAGCACTGCAACCAAACCTACGTACTACTATCTTCCCGCTTGACCCATTTGCTATCAAAGAGATCGACGCTGTGATGGCATCCCACGACCATGCTGACCATATCGACGTGAACGTCGCGGCGGCGGTACTGCAAAACTGTGGTGACCACGTGAAGTTCATCGGTCCACAAGCTTGTGTCGATTTATGGATGGGCTGGGGCGTACCAGAAGAGCGTTGTGTTGTCGCGAAAGTGGGCGATGTACTTGAGGTCGGCGATATGAAGATCCGCGTACTGGATTCATTCGACCGTACTGCACTTGTCACACTGCCAGAGGGCACTTCATCTTATGATAAAGAAATCCTCGACGGCATGGACAAACGCGCGGTGAACTACCTGATTGAAACTTCAGGCGGGTCGGTTTACCACTCTGGTGACTCGCACTACTCGAACTACTACGCAGCGCACGGCAACGAATACCAAATCGACGTGGCACTGTTGTCATTCGGTGAGAACCCTCGCGGCGTGACTGACAAGATGACGTCTTCTGACATCCTACGCGCAGCAGAATCGTTGAACTGTGATGTCGTGATGCCATTCCACCACGATATTTGGGCGAACTTCCAAAACGACCCACGCGAAATCGAAGTGTTGTGGAACATGAAGAAAGACCGCCTGCAATACAAGTTCGCACCGTTCTTCTGGCAAGTTGGGGGCAAATACACCTTCCCAACCGATAAAGGTCGCATGCACTACCAACACTTCCGTGGCTTTAGCGATATCTTCAAAAATGAACCAGAATTGCCATACAAAGCGTTCTTGTAATTCCGTCGCAACGTCCGTTTGGCAGGATTAAAAAAAGCCCGTCGCGATGATGGATGCGACGGGCAATTAGCTAGAGTCTTATAAGGAGAAAAGGAAATTACTGATGATAAATGTCCGACGATTTCGCATCAGTAACGTCCTCAACAAACCGAATATTAGTCATTGATGAATTTAAAGGACATGGCTCATTCCTATAATCTAAATTGTTGATGCCTATTGCTCTAAGCCGATCAAAAAAGCCAGTCTCACAGGACTGGCTTTTGTTTTGTGGAGCGAGGCAGGTTACTTAATAAAAGAAATACAGCCCTGCAGAATCACTAGGTTGACGATGTCGATAAAGAACGCGCCAACAATAGGCACCACCATGAAGGCTTGTGGTGATGGACCAAAGCGGTTAACGATAGAGCCCATGTTCATCACTGCGGTTGGGGTTGCACCCAAACCAAAGCCACAGTGACCACTTGCGATGACTGCTGCATCGTAGTTGCTGCCCATCACACGGAACGTTACGTAGTACGCGAAGACTGCCAGAATCACCGATTGCACCGCTAGGATGATGAGGAACGGGATTGCTAAGTCGAAGATGTTCCACAATTTTAGGCTCATTAGCGCCATCGCTAAGAACAGAGACAGCGAAACCGTACCAAGAATATCGACCGTCTCGACATCCACTTTGCGAACTTTGGTCACTTCCATGATGTTGGTGATCACTACACCGATAAACAGCGCGTAAACGAAGTCCGGAATCATCAACCATTTGATGCCAAAGCTGCTCACCCAACCTTCTAAGTAGCCAGCACCAGTGACACACAGCAGGATGATCGACAAGCTCTCGACCACTTTCTTTGCGGTTACGCGGTCTTCTTCGTGCTCGTTGTAAGTCACCAATTCAGGGAAACGTTCGTGAGTTTGGTTGGTGCGTCCGTATTCAGATTCAAGGTTGTGCTTATCAATCAAGCGCTGCGCCACTGGGCTGCCGATGATGCCACCAATCACCAAACCAAAGGTAGCGGATGCCATTGCCACTTCTAAAACGTTGTGCAAACCGTACATGTCTTGGAAGGTTTGTGACCATGCTGCGCCCGTACCATGACCGCCAGACAGCGTAATCGAACCGGCAATCAAGCCCATTAGCGGGTCTAAGCCGAGTGCGGTTGCCAAAGATACACCGACCGCGTTTTGAATAAGAATGTACACCGATGCTACAGCTAAGAAGATAAATACCTTAGCGCCGCCTTTAATCAACTGGGTGTAGTTCGCAGCTAAGCCAACGGTAGCGAAGAACATCAACATGAAAGTGTTTTGCAGCGGTAAATCGAAAACTAAATCCACGCCATTGAAATGCATCGCGGTGATCGCACATGCGACAATCAAACCACCCACGATTGGCTCGGGAATATTGAATTTCTTTAAGATCGGTAATTTAGCGTTAACGAATTGTCCCAAGAACAACACACAAATAGCGACGAGAAACGACTCTTGTGGACCGACAGAAATGACCTGATTCATAAAACCTCTTTGCCTCCTTTTTCTCATCCTTTGAGTAACAACTCGCAGGTTGAGCGGTATTTAGGCAGGTCAGAGTGCCTACTGAACGTGTGGTTTTCTAGGGTCCAAATCCACTAAATTCTCATTAAATAAGAAAGCAATGGCTCGGATATTCACCCAATTCTCACTCAATGAAAAAACACACTTTTTCACCAAGTTTTGTCGCGCAATTTTCTCGTTTTCATCGCCCTTCTCAACTTATGAGAAGTGAACAATTTTTTGCCAGTTTTTGAGGACAAAAACGTATGCGATTGCGCGCAAATTTTGCGTGAAACTCCGATGCCAATTTTGGCGAAATGTCATCAACAAAAGGGATTGAGAAAACAACTCAAGAAGATTGGCGCTTTCTATCTCACCCTCAAGGTGTTATACATATATATAACACCAACTCAGCCAAGGAAACCAATCATGACGCATTGGCATGATCGCCAACCGATTTTCCGTCAGTTGGCTGACCAGATCACCCAGCAAATTTTGCAAGGCATCTGGCAAGAGGGCGAAGCTTTGCCTTCGGTACGCAGTGTCTCTGCGGATATGAAGATCAATCACCTGACGGTCATGAAGGGCTATCAGTTATTGGTTGATGAAGGATTGGTTGAAAAGAAACGTGGGCAAGGCATGTTTGTCGCCCAAGGTGCAAAAAAACAGCTGCTTGCTGATGAAAAAGCCCGTTTCCTTGAACAACAAATTCCGCAGATCACCGACACATTACAACGTCTGGATATGTCACTTGATGAATTTATCCAACAAATCCAAACACATATTAAAGGTGACCAATGAGCGCATTAGTCAGTGTTAAACACGTCTCCAAGCAATATCGTCAGCAGGGTGAAGCGCTGCATGACGTGAGCTTTGATCTACAAGCGGGTCAAGTGCTTGGCTTGCTAGGTCATAACGGTGCGGGTAAATCGACTCTCATTAACGCCCTACTCGGTGCACACGAATATCAGGGCACCATTCGCATTAACGGCTTTGAGCCAATCATGCAACGCGACAAAATCATGCAGAGCTTGTCTTACATCTCGGATGTGAACGTTCTACCAAACTGGATGACGGTTGCTCAGCTGCTCGATTACACCGAGGGCGTACACCCAGGTTTTAATCGCAGCAAAGCCGATGCCATGCTTCGTCAAACCGACATCAAGCCGCGTGCACGTATCAAATCCTTATCGAAAGGCATGAAGGTGCAATTGCACTTGGCTGTCGTCATCGCGACCAATACACAGATTCTGATTCTGGACGAGCCAACGCTTGGCTTGGATTTGGTTTATCGCGATACCTTCTACCGTCATTTGCTGAAATGGTTCCACGATGGCGAGCGTGTGCTGATCATCGCGAGCCATGAAGTATCGGAAATCGAACACCTACTGACGGACGTGCTGATCCTTAAACACGGCCGAGCTGTTCTGCAAACCTCAATGGACAGCATCAGCGAAGATTACTTCATTCTCGATGCCAGTGATGAGCATCGCGCACAAATCGAAGTGCTGAAACCACTGTCATCACAAAAGGGCTTAGGCACGACTAAATGGTTGCTGTCATCACAATACGCAGAGCAAGTTGCTGGGCTGGGTGATGTGTATGGCGTCAAGCTTGCGGATCTGTTCTTGGCATTGCAGAAGGAGGCAGCATAATGAAATCGATTGTCGCGATGTTGCGTAAAGAATGGCTAGAGAACCCATTGGTTACACGCGTGCCATTATTTATGTTTGCCTGTGGTGTGCTGCTGTTCGTCAGCTTAATGAGCAGCTCGACACTGCAACACAATATGTTCTTCCAAATGAGCTTTGGCGGTGATGTCAGTGACATCCACAAAGAGCTCGGCGATGACGTCAACATGCTGATCACAGGTGGCATTGGTTTGTTGTCTATCTTGCTTGGCACTCAATACTTCCCAAGAACGCTGCGTAAAGAGCGCTCAGAGGGCAGTATCATGTTTTGGCGTAGTATGCCTGTCAGTGACGTGAAAACCCATCTGGTGAAGCTGACGTTTGGTTTATTGGTGATTCCGTTAGTGTGTTCGGTATTGGTTTTCGCTGCCGACTTTATGCTGTGGATGTTGAATGTTTCAACAGACCACCAGTTGGCGTTATTGTATCGCCAAGCATCATTGGGCTTCGTGCTGCTGAACTGGATTGAATTCTTGCTTCGAATGGTGGTGGCTGGCGTGTTGTTATTGCCGCTTGCACTGACTGCAATGGCAATCTCACAGAAAGTGAACTCACCACTGTTGGTTATCTTGATTGGTATTTACGCGCTACGCTGGATGCCGATTGCGATGTTCAACTACTATGGTCTGGATGATTTCTTCTCGGCAATTTTCTATCTACCACTGCACGCGATTCTTGCGCCAAACCCGTTCAGCGCGATTCCAGATGCAGGTTGGATGAACGTTGGGATATACGCCTTCATCGGTGTACTTGCTTGGACAGCTAGCATCAAATTTAGCCGTACTGTGAACTAACAAGCACAAGCAAAACAAACCCATCAAAAGCGAGGTACTGTCCTCGCTTTTTTATTTCCGACCCCATTTTATTGCCGCACCCAAGCAGCATTTGCGCTAAACCACTTTGACTAAGCTAGGCAGCAAAGCGTCGATGTTTTTCACTTCATCGAACTGAGCCAACTTTCGCTTTATCTGCTCTGCTGGCAGCGGTTGTGCTCTTGCGATATAGCGATTTTTCAACAGACACGCCACTTCATCCCATTGTTGTAAATGCGCATGAGCCATCAGCAGGTATTGTGAGATAACGTCTTGCTGCGCGTGACTTCCCCCAAGCTTGCTGTGCACATCTCTTACTTGATTGATCAACTCAATGCAATGACGGTAGTTCGAACTGTGGTACGCCTTGATGGCCTGCATCAACTTGCTGCCTGTCATAAACTCCACTTCCTGAGTTTGTAGTGGCGAACTGATAATTTGCGTTATATTGGCATCTAACTGGTCATGATGATCGGTTTTCGCTAACACCATGGCATTGTGAATTTCAGTAAACATGATAGTGCTGTCGGCCGAAATCTCTAGCGCTCCGGCACTCAATCGATGCCAACGTTCTCCAACATCAGCTCCCATGAACTCCAAGCGAGCCAGCAACGACGCTGCGTTTTGAATATCAAGGTATATCGAAGACTCTGCAGGATAGATGTGCTGATCAAACAAAGCCAAGGCATCATCAATATTACCTTCCTCAAGATGGAACAACGCAAGGTGCCACCAAAGGTGACCTCGAAAGGCATTGTGATTCGCAAATGTACTCGCATGACCTTGCAAGAACTCGATGCCCTCTTTCGCCTCGCCTTGCATCTCAAAAATATGAGCCATCGTATGCTTGGCGATTAGATCTTGATGGTTCAACCCTAACGTCTGGCGCGCAAATGCTTCGGCCAATTCATATTCCCCCGCCTCTTCGAGTGCAAAGGCATGAGCGGCGGCAAACATCCAATATCCTGGTGTCTGCTCATCCCAGTAGGGTAAAACTTGCAAAGAAACTTGCAGTGCCCGTTGCTTTTGGCCAAACCAAAATGTTTGCCCTGTAAATTGGCGGTAGGCAATGATATCCAAAGGCCAAAGACTCAGAATATGTTGCCACGTGTCCAGAGCCCCCTTCAGGTTGCTTTGGCTCCACTGTTTCAACGCATGCATGTGCAGCGCTTCACGTTTGGTTGCCGATTGCGCGAACTTATCCACCTGTGTAGCCATTTTAGCCACGATGGGTAAAGTAGAACGACGCCCATCACTCGCATGGCTGTACGCCTTAAAAATCCATCCCATCATAAAGTCCGGATAGCGCAGTAGCAGCTGATCGAGATCGCTCATTGCACTGGGAAGAAAGGTCAACGTATCTTCGAGAATCCGTTCAAATTGTTCTGCGCCTGCGGCATCAATGCCGTTCATCTCTAGCGCTCTTTTGTCTTTAATCATTACATACCTACCAGTAGATAGCTATTGGATTTAAAATAATACCCGCACTTATCGCGGGTAATATTATGAAAATATTAGCGTTTAAGGAGTGCGAGACAACTCGCCTTCACGCTACGAATGTAATCAGCATCTTTAAACTGAGAAAGTAACATACTCCCTTCCAGCGCAACAAAGATTAGCCTTGCAACTTGGGCGGATTCCACTCGTAAATCGAACTCTCCGTTTTCTATACCCTGATCAATGATTTTTTGTAGCCATTGCTCATTCGTTTGTACAAAGCGCGACAGCAGCCCTTCTAGACCATCTGCCAAAGAGTAAAAGTCAGAAGCGTACATGCCACACAAACACAGCTTATCTTGCTCGCGTACACCAATAAAAATATCAGCCAACGCTTCAATTTTTTCCTTAGCACTGCTTGGTTGGCTCTCGATCTGAATTAACGCCGCTTCGTAGTTTGCGAGATAGCGTTCAAACACCGCTTCCGCCAAGTCTTGCTTGGTTTTGAAATGGTAGTGAATACTCGCGGTCTTGATACCCAGTTCATTTTGGATATCGCGAAAGCTAAAACCATTAAAACCTCGGCTTTGTATGTAGCTTTCAGCAAGGTCGGCAATCTTTGCAGCCGTTGGGCTAAGTTCTTTCATGTGGTTTCCACCTTAAACATTTTCGCAAAAGATAGCATGCCCTCACAAATCTGTCTACCTACCGATAGGTATTGTTTCTTTTTCAAAAAAGACCTAACCTACCTATCAGTAGATAATTAACATCAAGGGCAAACAATGAAATACGATTTTATTATTATCGGAGGCGGTTTAAGCGGTCTCTACACTGCAGCGTATCTAGAGAAAACAGGGCATAGCTACTTGCTACTTGAGGCGAGAAGCAGACTCGGTGGTCGAATTATTTCTTCTGCGAGCTTGGCTGCACACAGTCAAAGTGACCAATTTGACCTCGGTCCATCGTGGTTTTGGCCCAACATGAACCATCGCGTCATGAGGCTTGTCGACAACTTATCGCTGCCTATCTTAGAACAGTACGAAACTGGCGATATGTTAATCGAACAAGCCGGGCAGGCTGGTATTCGTCAAGTTTCGAATCAGTTCTTTTCTTCTCCTCAATCCATGAGGGTATCGGGTGGCATGGCGCAATTGGTGGCGGGAGTGACAAAGTTACTCAACCCAGAAAACATCAAATATGAACATCAAGTACACGCAGTAAGCCATAATGAAGCTCAAGGTTATAGCGTCGATGTCATCCACCAAGCAGAGCAGTTGACTTTAGAGAGTGAGAACATCATCTTTGCGCTCCCTCATCGTTTGATTGCTAATAACATCCGCTTTACGCCTGCCCTTCCAGAAACGGCGTTGAACGCGCTGGACAAAACGCCCACCTGGATGGCCGCTCACGCGAAATTCTTCGCCATTTATGACCGACCTTTCTGGCGTGAAAACGGATTGTCTGGTTACGCAAACAGCCAAGTTGGTCCATTGGTGGAAATTCATGACGCCAGTGCTGAAAATGGTCATGCCGCCCTGTTCGGTTTTATCGGTTACGATGCTCAAACTCGCGCGAAACTAGGCGCTACCGAATTGAAAACCATGGCCGTTGAGCAACTAGCGCGACTCTTTGGCCCTGAGGCCTATAACGTCACGGAGGTAAAACTGCTGGACTGGTCGAAAGAGGCATACACAGCGGTTGAAAAGGATCACACAATGCCAACTCATCACCCGCGTTATGGGCTCAACGCATCACTGAAGCAATTAAGCCAACAGGGCATGTACTTTGCGGGAACGGAATCGGCAAAAGAGTTCGGCGGATTTATTGAGGGCGCATTAGAAGCAGCAGAGAGTGTGATCGAACAGCTCGCCGCTCGTTAAATTGCATTATCCATTCATTTATGGGGAGATTACTGCTCCCCGTAACCCACTAGTCCCTCACTTCTACTTCTACTTCTACTTCTACTTCTACTTCTACTTCTACTTCTAAAAAATATTGTGATAGTACTTCTGGCGGGTTAAGTCCATAATCCCACGCTCAACGAACATAAAGCTCTTATCCTAAAACCATTAACCATTAAGTAGAACAACAGCAATGACAGCACAGCCAACGGTCATTCTTGGACTGTATAACCCTAAAGATCCAACCAATGTGGGCGCGGTGATGCGCGCAGCAGGGTGTTATGACGCCACGCAAGTTCGTTATAACGGCACTCGCTATAATCGTGCGGCAAAATTCCGAACCGACACCAAGAACATGCACGAACGTATCGATTTGGTCGAAATGGACGACCTCACTGCTCACCTTGCTGAAGACGTGAAAGTGGTGTGTGTTGAGTTGGCCGTCGGCGCTACAGCGTTGCCTCTTTTTGCACACCCAGAAAACGCGGTGTATATCTTTGGCCCAGAAGATGGCTCACTTCCGCAAGAGGTTGTCGATAAGGCCGATCACGTGGTGTATGTACCCACCAATGGCTGCATGAACTTGGCGGCAACAGTCAATGTTGTCTTGTATGATCGTTTGGCGAAAAACCTTGGCACGATTGACGACCATCAACAAGTGATGGCTAACCGAGACAACAAGAATCGATTGAAGGTCAAAGACTGCGTAACAGCGCAATAATTTAGATTTGGTACTGCTGAATAAAAAAGAGCCTATATCGAAATATAGGCTCAAAGCAGTGAAAAAGTGTGCGTGATTTTTGATTAACGTTTTGGTTATGCAACGATAGCTGAAACTTTCACCGCATCGCTAATGGTGCGGTAGTTTGGAGAGAACTGCTGTACGCTCGCAATGACTTCGTCATAATCAGCCTGAGTCCCCTCACCTTTTACTTCAAATTGAAATTGGATTTCATCAAAGCCAACCGGCGCTTCTTCGCTCACATTTAGGAAGCCACGTAAATCCAGGGCACCTTTGATGGTTAGTTTCACAGCGTCTAGCTTGATACCACGAGCACTCGCACCCGCAACAAACCCCACCATCATGCAACCAGCCATGCCGCCCAATAGGTAATCTTGAGGTGTTGGGTATGCATTGTTGCCCAATAGCTCTTCTGGTTCACCAACTTCGAAACTGAAGTCTTTGACGATTTCTTTTCCGCCAACCTTTTGATTCAAAGTACGGATTTCACTGTGAACGCCGCCTTTCCATTCGGCAACAATGCCGTATTCAGAGATCGCCTGCATTGCGTCTTCAGTGATCACTTGAGTGTAAGCTGCTAGGTCATCGAGTTTAATGCCGTTTAGTGGTGAGTTATCCATGATATGTCCTTGTTATTATTTGATGTCGTGTTTACTACTGAATTTTTAATTGGGGCCTTTAGGGATGGAGTGAAAGGCCCCAATTTGCACGTTTAGTGAGGTTAGTTACGGCCAGCCATTACGCCGCCGTCGACGTTAAGTACTGTTCCAGTTACCCAAGATGATTTGTCTGACAGTAAGTACTCAATCGCGTCCGCCACATCTTCTGTTGAACCGATACGGCCGATTGGGTGGAAGTCATTGAAGCCTTGTAGTGCTGATTCGATTTCTTCTTCCGCGATAAATGACTTGTAAATCGTCGACATCACAACAGCTGGTGCTACAGCATTTACGCGTACGCCGTGATCACCAAGTTCGATTGCTAGGTTTTTCGTCAGAGCATGAAGACCCGCTTTTTGCATTGAGTACGCTGATGATGGCGTTGCTTTAATTGCTTGGTGAGCCCACATAGAACCGATATTTACGATCGCACCGCCACCGTGCTCTTTCATGTTTTTCGCCACGGCCTGAGTGATGAAGAAAAACGCGCGGTTCATATCTAGTTGTAGGTCGTAATCACGCTCTGAGTGGTCAAGGAAATCAACCGGTTTGAAGAAGCCAGCAGCATTAACCAAGTAACCAATATGACGTTTTTCAGCATTCAATTGTTCGATGAAGCTTTTCACTGCACTTGGGTCATACAGGTCAACTTGAGCGGTCTCTACCTGACCTTTGGTCACACTTTCTAAATCCTGTTTTGCTTCAGCGAGGTTGTTTTTATCGTGTGAAAGAATCATGACAGGTACACCAGCTTTAAGAAGTCGTTCTGCTGTCGCTTTACCCATACCTGATGAGCCACCTACGATAAGTGCAATTGAAGATGTGTTGAACATAATACGTTTCCTTTCTCTTACTTACCTACCTACTAGTAAGTAGGTAGCATTTTTATTAAAAAAGGAGGTGGTTTGGAACCCAGCTCCTCGTCAGTGGTTGCTACTTTAAGATCATATTATTTTTACGTCAACAACTTTATCTACCTACTGGTAGGTATATTTTATCATTTCTTTATTATTCAATATCTTAATGTAAAATATTTTTTTATTTAATCCGCTCAAATCATCAATAAGTACAAAAAAGGCCACAGATAAACTGTGGCCTCTATAAGCATTTTTATCAATCTAACCAAGGAACGAGATGTAGCCCTGTAGAATGATCAAGTTAACGATGTCGATAAAGAATGCACCAACAATCGGCACAACCATGAACGCTTGTGGTGATGGACCGAAGCGGTTAACGATTGAACCCATGTTCATTACCGCTGTTGGGGTTGCACCCAAACCAAAACCACAGTGACCACCAGCAATAACTGCAGCGTCGTAGTTGCTACCCATCACCTTGAACGTTACGTAGTAGGTGAAGATAGCCAGAATCACTGACTGCACGCCTAGAATCACCAAGAATGGGATCGCTAGATCGAAGATGTTCCATAGTTTCAAGCTCATCAAAGCCATCGCTAAGAACAGAGACAGCGATACCGTACCTAACATGTCGACCGTTTCGGCATCGAGCTTACGAATCTTGGTCACTTCCAAGAAGTTAGTGATGATCACACCGATGAACAACGCGTAAACGAAGTCTGGAATCATCAACCATTGGATGTCGTAAGTGCTCACCCATTGTTCTACGTACTTAGCGCCGGTTACACAGATCAATAGGAAGAACAGTTTCTCAACTACTTTTTTCGCGGTAACTTTGTCTTCTTCGTACTCGTTATACGTCACCAACTCTGGGAATTTCTCGTGGGTTTTCGCATCTCGACCACCACGACCATACTCAGATTCGATGTTGTTCTTTTCGACCAGACGCTGCGCAACCGGACTACCGATGATACCACCGATGATCAAACCGAATGTTGCTGACGCCATCGCGATTTCCAATACGTTATTCAAACCGTAAACGTCTTGGAAAGTTTGTGACCACGCCGCACCTGTGCCGTGACCACCTGACAGAGTAATCGAACCAGCGATAAGCCCCATCAGCGGATCTAAACCCAATGCCGCTGCCAGTGAGACACCGACACCGTTTTGAATGATGATGTAGAACGACGCGACGGCTAAGAAAATGAAAACCTTCGCGCCCCCTTTCATCAACTGAGTGTAGTTTGCAGCCAAACCAACAGTAGCAAAGAACATCAGCATAAATGTGTTCTGCAACGGTAAGTCGAACTCCAAGTCGACGCCGTTAAAATGAAGAGCAGTAATGATGCAGGCGACAATTAAGCCCCCGACAATCGGCTCAGGTATGTTGAATTTCTTTAAGATCGGTAGCTTAGCATTAATGAAATGCCCCAGGAAAAGCACACTGATCGCAACCAAAAAGGACTCCAGTGCACCTACAGATATTAAATGATTCATATCGCCTCTTATTATTGTTCTCTTCATCCTCCGTAATGATTGAGTGTTAGTTTAACCTTCGCTCAATAGCAAATTTTCTCGCTATATTTTTTCGAAAATACTCAAAAGGTTGTGTTAAATGCGCCTTAGGCTAGTTTAAGGGACGGTCGTTAAGCGATGTTCTGATTTACGCGCTATTCGCAAGCCCTAAAATGTAAAAGGAGCCTGTTAAGCTCCTTCTTATCCTCTTCATATACAAACAGAAATGACTGCTTGCAGAAGGTGGATATCGTGTTGTGAGTATTGTCGAGTGACACTTTCTGAACCGCTATCGGGCTCCCTTACTTAAACAGAAAGTGATCATCACTATCGAGCAAAGTTCCTTCCCGTCATAACGAATAGAACGCCGAGGTGGCGCTCTAACATCTGGGTTTACTTGTATCCCATCGTAGTTCAAAAACTCTGACTCATGGTGTTTGGAACGAGCCGAATCCCGGGAAATTCTCAAGCTTGCAACAAGTGTTCTCGTTACAACGGAGCGAGATTATAACATATCGCTGAAAATTTTCCTCATTTCAGTGCTATTCGCCACTTTTATACTTTTCTTCTGCAATGATTAACTGCTCTATATCATTGTTACAGACGAAAGAGCGAAGCGCCTCAAACTTATCTTCATCCCACGTGTAGATTTGCAAAGCGAGCAGCTTATCGATGGTGTCTTGCTCAAAGCGAAGCTTGATGGGTTTTGCGGGCGATCCTGCCACCACGGTATAAGGCGGGATATCTCTAGTCACCACACTGTTTGCCGCGATCACTGCACCTTCCCCAATTTTGACACCAGGCATGATCATCGCGCGCATACCAATCCAAGCCGCGTCACCAATCACGGTATCGCCTTTGCCTTGGTAAGATTGCTCAACGTCATCAAGAAACGGATACAGGCAGAACCAGTCCGTCCTGTGATTATGGTTGCCGCCCATCAAAATCACCGCTTCAGCCGCGATACAAACGTAATCACCGATGTAGAGCTGATCGACTTCCCACCTCGGTTGCCACGCTTTACTGACTTCATCGCCATGCAGATAACGCACGACAGAATCTTCGAAGCCGTTATCCCAACAATCGCTGTAATAACTGTGGGTGCCTTTGATGTGGATGTTTTGGTTTTGCACCACTTGGTGCAGGTACTGAAATTTGGACCAATGTTTTTTCATGGCAATTACCTCAATAGAGTAAATGTATGCCACGGAACGATTTCTCGTGGCGTTGTTGCTGCGTTCTCAGCCAACAACGCCTATTGGATGCGGGGTTGCAATAGTAATGGATTATTCATGAATGTGCCCTCCAGCGCGCACACTATAAAAAGCATGTATAATTTTCAAGCAAACCAAACAAATAACAAGATTCCGAAAATGAAAAGTCACTCTGCCTTTGTCTCTCTGCTGCTGTTTGCTGCCACAGCGTCTGCGAGCGAAAACATTAAAATCGAATACCGCCCTGCGGAAACTGCTGACGATCGCTTTGCTGCACAAGTGATTGAAAGCAGTGAAGTGAACGACATCTTTGCCCAGCTTTCTGATGATTACTTTCCGTTTGATAACCCACTAACACTGACCTACGGTGGCGAAGACGGTCCACTTTACGATCCAGAAACCCACACCGTCCATATTCCCTACACCTTCTATCTGGAATCATTCAACTACTTCACCAACAATAAATACCAAGAACGTTACGGTAAATCACCGAAAACGGGCGCGCTCGATACTTTGCTGCACACGTTATTGCACGAAGCCGGACATGCTTACATTGCCGATCAAAACATTCCGGTACTAGGCAAGGAAGAAGATGCGGTCGACAACTTCGCTACCATTTTGTTGATTGATTACGTCGATGACGGTGCCGATGTGGCGATCAGTGCTGCAGACATGTTCGCATTCGAATCCGACGACAGACCGGACTACTACGATTTTGGCGAGTACATTGACGAGCACAGCTTCGATCTACAGCGTTACTTCTCTACCCTGTGTCTGGTTTACGGCAGCAATCCAGAGCGGTATAAAGCCTTGTTAGATGAGGTAGAAAAAGATTACTTACGCGATCGTAAAGAGTTCTGCCAATTCAATTACGGCAACATCCGTGATAATTGGCTGCATTACTTGCAAGACAATGAACTAAAAGAAAAATAATCGCGTAAAAGGGATAAGAACAGCCAATAATGAGCTCAATCATGACCAAACTGACCGTATTTTACGATGGCACTTGTCCCTTGTGCGCCAAAGAGATGAAGGCGCTAAAACAACGCGATTCCAAGCAGCAGATTAAAACCGTCGATATCTACAGCGAAGCGTTCGCCGCTTATCCGCAGATCGATCCGGAACAAGCCAACACCATTTTGCACGCCCTCAACGATAAGGGAGAGCTGCTGCTTGGGTTGGACGTGACTCATCGTGCATGGCAACTGGTCGGTCGCGGTTGGTTGTATGCTCCGCTGCGTTGGCGCGCTGTCAAACCTGTTGCGGATTGGCTTTACCTTAAATTTGCCAAAAACCGCTACCGCGTCTCCTACTGGTTAACGGGCACTTCTCGCTGCAATAATGATTCGTGTTCACGTTAATTGTGATCCTGCTTTAAAATGCTACGACCTTAGTCTAGATTTATAAATTTCCAGTACTTCTGATTGATTAACTCGGTTAATCTCTAAGCATTACAACAATAAGTATTAATGATTTTATCAGGCAAGCTTGTTCAGCTTGTTACTTGTAACGCTGCGCCGAGAGAAGGACGTCTCTATGAATCTGACGATCAGAAAACGACTATATATCCTTTCAATAATTCCAATTCTAACCATGGCAATAGGCATGATGTGGTTTACCTATCTGCAAACCACGGCCTATAACGAACAAGAAATTGAGCAGACTCGAAGTCAAATGATGGAGATGAAAAAAGCTGAGCTCAAAAACTACGTTCAACTCGCTCGCTCTGCTATTGAGCCATTGCTCGCTCAAAACGCCCCACTAGAAGAAGCATTGCCTATTTTGCAGCAGTTGGAGTTTGGCCAATCCGGCTACATCTTTGGCTACGATTCAAAAGGCGTTCGCGTTGTGACGGGTCAAAACACCAAAGGCATCGGAGAAAATTTCTATAACTTGCAAGACAAGAAAGGCAATTACCTGATTCAGGATTTGCTCAACAATTCCAAAACCGGTGAGTTCACGACTTATTACTTCCCGAAACTCGGTCAGAGCGAAGCACTACCGAAACTGAGCTACTCGGTGTTTATTCCTGAATGGGATTTGATGCTGGGTACAGGCTTCTACACTGACGATATCGACGCCATTATCGCGAGCATGGAAGACTCAGCGCATCAAGCCTTGAATACCACACTGACTGCAATCGCCCTGTTCTGTGTCTCGATTGCCGCCATCGTTGCGATCTTCGCGGTGTTCGTTAACCGCAGCATCATGAAGCCGATTGAACAGTTTGACGCTTCGATTCACTCTTTCGCACAAGGCGATGCAGACTTAACCGCACGCATGGAAGAATCAAGCGTACCGGAGTTCACCCAGCTTAGCCGCAACTTCAATACCTTTGTTGAGAGCCTACAAAGCATCATCAAGAGCGTTAGCCACGTAGGGCAAGAAGTGGTTTCAGAAACCAATCACATGTCACAGCGAGCTTCTCAGGTGGATGAGCTGGCGTCTGGCCAACGAGAAGAGACGGAACAAGTCGCTGCGGCAATGACTGAAATGACGGCAACAGCGCACGAGATTTCAAGCAACGCTAATCAGGCTGCGCAATCAGCAAAAGATGCCGATGAAAACTCACAGCAAGCGAAGCACATTGTTGATTCAGCAGCGAACTCCGTCGAAGCCCTCGCTTTAGAAGTTTCAGAAGCCAGCACGGTGATTTCTCGTTTAGAGAGCGATGTACAAAACATTTCTTCTTCGCTAGAAGTGATTCAAGATATTGCCGAGCAAACCAACCTATTGGCACTAAACGCAGCCATTGAAGCAGCACGTGCAGGCGAACAAGGTCGCGGCTTTGCGGTCGTTGCCGATGAGGTTCGTAAACTGGCGAGTCGCACTCAAGACAGCACAGGCGAAATTCACCAAATGATTGAGCAGTTGAAGTCTGGCTCGGATGCAGCAGTGAAAGCCATGGGTTCAAGCCAAGCGCGTGGTGAAGCAACGGTTGAGGAAGCACGAGCAGCCTCTGCCGCACTGCAAGAAATCCAAGCCGCAATTGCTAACATCATGGACATGAACACCTTGATCGCAACGGCAACCGAAGAGCAAAGCCAAGTTGGGCAAGAGATTTCACAGCGCATTGAAGTGATCTCTCAACAAAGCAGTCAGTCGGCAAGCCTTGCGAATCAAAACCGTGCAGGCAGTGGCAACCTTAACCACAAAGCCAACGAGCTGTACGACTTAGTCGGTCGCTTTACGGTTTAGATCAGTAAATGCCCCAACTAACCATGGAAATAGAAAAGAAAAAAGCGACTCATTGAGTCGCTTTGTTACCTTTTTACTACACTAACTATGGATTCCACTATTGATTTAACAGGAGTTTGGATTTCATTTAGTAAACTAACAATATGTTCTCGGCTTTCTATATTGGCGTCATGAACATCTTCCATATTAGCCCTGTATGAGGATATGTATTTTAAAAGCAGAACCAGCAACGTTAGTCCAATTGTTGCTTGTAAAGCTGTAAGCGCTAAACTGTAGAAGCCTAGTTTAGTAACTACCCCCAACATAGCGTTGTCAAGCTCTTCTTTCTTCTTTTCTTTCTTCTCTTGTTGATAGAAATTCAAGTTCACTCCATGTAAAGGCTTAGTCGAGGCAAACTTAGAGCTTTGATGCACATCACTCATAGCCAATTCACTGGGGACCGTAGACTTAGACTCAACACGCTTTTGAATTACTTCTGCAACTTGAGTTTGATATTTACCATAAGCAACGATAGATGCATTTGAATTCTTAATTGTCCAATACATAAACGCACATATAAATGCGATTGTAATAATAAAAACTACTGCTGAAACGAATAAAAATAAATCACTTCGTCGTTGCTGAAACGTTTTTAGTATCGAAACATCAACAATTTCGGAGTTCTCTATAGGTGAACTCGGAATTGGTGGTGGTGGCGGTGAATAACTCGGACTATCAGGCTCCTGACCAAGGTCATACGTAATACCATGACTAGAAACACTTCTAGTGAAATCGTCTGCTTCAGACATAAAAAAACCCCTCAAAATGAGGGGCTTATTATAATCTGGAAAGGCAATCAGACAAGCTTTAACTCTTTTAGGCGAACTCTCATTTTGCTAGCTTCAATTCCAAAAATGCTAGACATCTGCTCAACTGAACTAATATCAGCAGCACCAAGGATATGATCGATTACAGGCTTAGCCATTGTAAGTTGACGAGCAAATAAATGAGCATCGTTTTCACAAGACTCTATATGACCGTAGTAGTAGAACTTTTCCCCGTTATCGATTACATGCCCCAAGACATGATGACCGATTTCATGAGCGATAGCATAGCGCTGGCGGGAATATGGCATAGAGTCATCGATATTTATTGCTTTGTTACCATTTTCATCGATATAAGCACTACCGTGGTTATCATCCCTTGTTTTGTTGATTGTAATGCCCATTTTGTATGCAATATCTTCGACGTTCACTGGTAACTTGTAATCCCAGTACGCCGCTAGTACTTGAGATGCGTTCATGATTAATTCCTATCGTAAATTATTATTATTTTTATTTAGTCTGACACGCCCAAATCCATCTTCGGCGTACTCTGTCTGTAATTTAGACAAAAGGTATTCAACCTCTAAGGGCAACTTTAAGAGCTACTATGTCAGTATTTTAGCATACACAGACAAATACATAAATAAAGAATGGTATCGTGTCAACAAAAGTAGCTTATCGAACTTCTCCAAAAAGTTATGTGGACTATTGTGAACCAATAAAGCTACACACGCTTTCCTGATTTCACCTTATCAATTATGACAAAAGCTTTAGTTTTGGAACCTAATGTCCATATAATGCCGCCAACGTAGCACCCACAAGGGCAAACCAGATGATTATTATGACCACCAATTTCGGTGACATCGAGATTGAACTGAACCTAGAACGAGCACCAGTTAGCTCAAAGAACTTCAAAAAATACTGTGAAGATGGCTTCTACAACGGCACCATTTTCCACCGCGTTATCGACGGTTTTATGATCCAAGGTGGCGGTCATACCAAAGACATGGCAGAAAAGCCAACGCGCGCACCGATCGCGAACGAAGCAAACCGTGGTCTAAAGAACCTTGTTGGCACTATCGCAATGGCGCGTACCGATGCACCGCACTCTGCAACGGCACAGTTCTTCATTAACTTGGAAGACAATGATTTCCTAGACCACACCGCAACCACCAACCTAGGCTGGGGCTACGCCGTGTTTGGTAAAGTGACCGCGGGTATGGATGTCGTAAATCGCATCGCGAAAGTAAAAACGACCTCTAAGCTTGGTCACGATGATGTGCCATGCGATCCAATCATTATCGAGAAAGTGACAGTCAGCGAATAAACCCATTCGCCTCTTCGGAGAAATCGTCGCAATAAAACGAAAAAAGCGCCTAATCTCTGATGACTTAGGCGCTTTTTGTTTTCGTTGCTGAAACAAATGAGCAGCGAGTTTACAGTGTAAAGAGTGAGCAGTTCTAGCGATTACATCCCTTTAAACAAACTTTGGGATGCACGGCTCACGGGGAGCTTGTTTTCCCCAACATGCACAAACATTCTTCCAGCAAAGTCTTTGTTTACTTTGTTAATTTTGCATACTTGCACCACGCTTGAACGGTGCACTTGCCAGAACTGTTCTGGGTTAAGCTGCCCTATCAACTCTTTCAACGATGTGCGAATCAAATACTCCTGCACTTTGCCTTGTCCTTGTTGGGCATACACAGAAACGTATTTTTCTTCCGCTTTGAAATACAACACATCAGATGTGGCGATCAGATGAATATCTTCCCCTTGCGTCGCTTTGATCCACTGTAAATACTGCGGCGTTTGTGGCGCGGATAATTGCTGCAACTGTTCTAACAGGCTGCTCATCTGCACATTGCTGCTTTCTTGTTCTCGCTTGGCAAGGCGTGCTTTCACTCTTTCACAAGTCATCAGGAGGCGCTCATCCGAAATCGGCTTAAGCAGATAGTCGGCGGCATTTTGCTCAAAGGCTTTGATGGCGTAATCATCGTACGCGGTGACAAATACAATCAAAGGTGGGTTCGCGAGTCGATTGAGCTTTTGCGCTAATGTCATGCCATCCAAAACTGGCATACGAATATCGAGAAACGCAATGTCAGGTAGGCTTTGCTCTATGGCTTGTAACGCTTGTTCGCCATCTGCGACCTTAGCGATCACCTCTAGCTCTGGCCACACTTCGGCTAGGCTTTTATCTAGATGACGCCTCAATAACGGTTCATCATCAGCAATAATCGCAGTAAACCCAGTATTCATTTATATCTTTCCCTAATCACGATTCAATTGGCCAACTCAAGCGAATACAAACGCCACCTTGAGCAGACTCACTAATGGAGACCTCTCCCTTCCCTAAAAACAAAGCTTCAATTCTCTGCTTGAGGTTACTTAAACCAACACCTGAGCCCATATGGCCGCTAACGTGATTTAGGCCAACACCAGTGTCTCTGACTTCAATTTGCAAGTTCTGTTGCTCACGCTTAATCTGCAAACTCACTTCGCCACCTTCACGCTTTGGCTCAATGCCATGGATGATAGCGTTCTCTATTAAGGGTTGTAGCATCATCGGCGGTAATTCGGTTCTGCCTAAACCCTCTTCCACCTCAATCTGGTAACTGAGTCGTTCACCCAAACGGATTTGTTGAATACCTAAATAGGCCTCAATTAACGCAGTTTCATCGTCGATGGTGGTGTGTTCTTCGCGTGAGCTTTTTAGCGTTGCTCGCAGTAACGCGGTTAACTGTTCTAGCATCAGCTTAGCTTTATCAACATCTTGCGACATGAGCGCGCTGATGTTCGCCAAGGTATTAAATAGGAAATGGGGCTCAATCTGACTTTGCATCTGCTTCAGCTGACTTAGTAACAATGCGCGGTCTTGCTCTGCTTTCTCACGTTTGATGCTTTCCAACTCTCGCTGAGCAACCGCCTCTTTCTCGCGCGAGTAAAAATAGAAATAACACATACCGCTAAACAGTAATCCCATTAAACCAACAGGGATCATATCGGAGATACCAAAATACTCTCCGAGCCAAAATTGCGCATTAATCACCCCAAACAATAAACAGGCAACAAGCGAACAAACCACTTCTATCGTACGTGGAATGGTTGGAAACAAACGGTCAATCAACCATGAGAAGAAGATAGCAGAGTAGCCAAATCCAAAGCTTACCAGCACATGCACATAGTATGGACCGCCCCAAACTGAGAGCGTCATTGCTGAGATAAAGAGACAAAATGCCGTGGTCACTAATAAGCTACGCGGCCATCCACTTTTCACCACTGATTTTGCTGAACACATTTAGAACTTCCCTTTGATGTTAAATACAATCATATGCTTATCATTGATTTGTGCGTAAGCAGATTGGTCGTCTCCGGTTAAAAAGCGTGCGGCAACTTCCACTTCTACACTTTGATCGCCGGTATCAATCCATTGGTAATTAAGCCACTGCGTGACAATCACACCGCCATCTTGTGGCGACAGCATCACATCCAACGTAGGGGTTACATCGCTTAACCAACCCATATCCGCTTTACCGTTCCATGCAGCCCACGCTTCCACATCCCAACTCCAGTGCAGCATTACGTTATGCTGAACGATATTGGCATGCTGAAACCCTTGGGCGTAGCTTGTCGCAAGTAGAGATACATTATGGTCGGGGATCTGAGAGAGTAATTCGCCACGCTCTATTGCTTGTTGCCATTCGCCTTTCGACCATGCACGGCTGTCGTACCAATATTCAGCAATCACGTTGTGTCCGGCTTGGTTTGCCCAATTCAACCCAATTAAGGCTTGGAATGCGCTGCCCTGGTCCTCAACCGAAACGGGTTGGTAAAGATCATCCTGCTGAAACTGATAGCCGACACTTTGCTTTTGCCACAGCATGGAACCGTGCATGGCGATGGACTCATCCCACACCGCAATGGCACTGGCGCCAAGTAAACCTCGGCGCACATCATCGTAATAACCAATAAGTTGATACTCGGTGTCACCCACCAGCGCATAACGACGGATACCAATACCTCGTTGCTCTGCGGCTTGATCAAGTGCACTTTGGTCTTGTTGCCCCCAGCTTGAATCCGTCGCAATCACCGTCCACTCGCCTGCCATATCATAGTGTGAAAGTGAAAACACACCCGCACCCTCTTCTGCGACTAAGCCAACAGGGTTTTGTCGATACGGCTTAAACAGATCCAATGGTCGGTAGCCATAACCCACGCCCCAATCCACGCGCAACTTACCTAAGCTCACATCAAGTGTGGTATCACCGACTTGCCACTCCCCTAGCCAAGCAAGCTCTCGAATCAGCAATTGGTTATCAGCTTCACTCCACCACTCACTCTCTCCCCGTTGGCTGAGGTACAAACCTTGGCTGTACAGAGCAAACAAGCCACTGAAGTTTTGATAGTTTACCTGCACATCCAGTAGCGCATTGAGTGAATCACGAGAACTGCCCTGCGCTTGTATAAATGCGCTATCACGCTGCTTGGCCGTTTCGTAACTGACAGCCCAATCCCACTCAAAACTCAGCTCATCATTGGCAAAAGTAGGGACTGCTGCGCCCACACACAATGAGGCTGCAATCAACAAACTGGTGCTTTTGGTAAGGTTAGGCTGGTGCGGTTTCATGTGACTTCCTTGCTCGTTTTCTTGGTTCTATTTACGGAATTCACGCTAAAGCTGAGTCGTATTGGCTTTAGGCAGATAGCTTGGGTTGTAGAACTTGTTGTCCAGTTGCCAAGGCACGATTTCTTGGTACTCGATAACGGTCTTTTTGCTCGGCTGAATGCTATCAAGCAAGGTCATCTCACTGACGTAGTCTTCACCGTTGTCGCTTGCACGTCCGTATTGCGCTTGCTTGGCGAGTTTGCCCGAGCGCAAGTAAAGATCAGCTTTGATTGGAAACGCATCTTGCTCAGACAACCACAAGTCGATCTTCTGATAGCTCGCCCCTTTGGTTTTCGCGGTTAACGCAAGGTGATAAGCCGCGACACTTTCTCCGTTCACCGAAACAGCTTCTGTCGCTTTCCATTCACCTTGATAATCTTGGCTCCACGTCAGGGTTGAGATGTCGCCGATAGACGCTTCACCAAGCAGCTTCTGCATTGGTGTAATGCGAATCGGACGGCGGCTCTTTGGCATTTGCAGCCAGTAGTTGTCGCCCATCATCAGCATCTTTTGCCCAGCTTCGACTGCTGATTTGAACACCACCAGCGATTCACGATTTGGACGCGTGTACACGTGGTAAAGGCGGGTTTTATCTAACTCTTGGTCTTGATATAAGCGCACCAGAGACACCACTTTGGAGGAATCATCGTGCAAGCGGTAGCTATCCGCTTTTTCAATCAATTGCGCGACTTGCTGTGCATCTAGCGGTGTTTCATTAGCACTGGCATTCATGCTTGCAACGCCAGTTACCGTCAGCAATGCAATTGGTAATAGTGATTTGAAATTAAACATAAATCAGTGCCTCCGTAATTGGCTTGTTCACCCCTTTGCGCGCCGAGAAAAACGCCGCAACCAAACAAATCATCAATACTGCGAATCCTGCAACAGCCACCAGCTCCCAAGAAAAGTAAATCGTCAATGGATAACCTTCGGTGCGTCCTGGCGGTGGCGGCATTTGCACATCCACTACCATCAGTAAGACGGTAACTAACCCAGTAAACAAAGCGCCGATTAAGCTGCCAATCACCGCAAGTAACCCTGCTTCGCGCAAGAACCCAGCAATGATTTCACGAGGGTAGCTACCAAGTGCTGACAATGTGCCGATTTCACGTGTACGCTCGGTGACTGACATGGTCATGGTGTTGAACAGCGCAACAAAGACCACTAACGCCATTACTGCGCCCATGATGCCGAAGATACGGTCGTACAAACCTTTCACTTTGAGATAGAAGAACGCACGCTCTTGCCAAGGCGTAATCTCAATATCTTGATCGCCAAAGTTCTTCTTTTGCTTACTCAGAACCGAAGCCACTTGTTGCTCGACTTGGCTAGTTAAACTGGTATCGAACAGAAAGACCGACAACGCGCTGACTTTGTCTGAACCGAGCAGCGATTGCGCGCTGTTGATGTGTACGTACAGCTGGCGTTTATCAAGCTCAGGCACGCCGGTTGAGTAGATGCCACGTACTTTGAAGTCATACGCATTCAATGCGCCATCGGTAGTTGTCGCCAGCAAGGTAATCCAATCGCCAAAGTGCACGCTTAGGTTGTTCGCCAAATCAACGCCGAGCATCACTTCTGGCTCTGCTGGGTCATAACGCGATGCATGAATGTTGGAAAGTGTTTGCCCTTCGCGCACATCCAAAAACGGTCCTTTCATATCGAATTCGCGTTCGTTCACGCCAATGCCGATAAAGATCGAGGACTTGTTGCCGTTGGAAATCAAACCGCTGAACTCAACTCGTGGTTGAACGCCTCGCACTTCATTCAAACCTATCAATTGCTTGGTGATGTCGTCGGCATGAGTTAACCCGTTACTCAGCGGCATCTCTTCTTCTTTAGCGAAGTAACCCGGTGTGGTTAACGTTAGATGCCCCGTGTCACGCGCTGTCGACTCTTTCAAGCTGTCGTAGGTGTACAGACCAAAACCGCCCGCACTGGTTAAGGCAAACACGGCAATGGCGATGATCACCATCGACAACAAACTGCGGCGGCGATTGCGTTGCAGATTCAACCAAGCAAGGCGAACGGAAACTGGAATTAGCTTGCCCATGAAACCTCCTCCACACTTGCGTGCGTTTGGGTGATTTTGCCGTCCACCAATTCAATGGTGCGATCACAGCGGGATGCCATACGAGGGTCGTGTGTAGCGACAATAAAAGTGGTACCAAGCTCGTGTCCAAGTCCTTTCATAATGTCGATGACCTTGTTGGCAGTTTGACTATCAAGACTTGCGGTTGGCTCATCAGCAATCACCAATGCTGGTTTGTGTACTAACGCACGAGCAATTGCCACACGTTGTTGCTGACCGCCCGACAAGTTATCGGGCATATGATGAATAAATTCGCCCAAGCCAACGTGTTCTAGCATTTGCGTAGCGAGCTCGGTTTGCTCTGCTTTTAAAAAGCCGTTGAGGTGTAACGGATACGCCACGTTCTCTAACGCTGTCATCACGGGGACAAGATTGAATTTTTGGAACACAAAACCAAGCTTTTCACGGCGCATTTTCGCCGCTTGCATTTGTCCGGTTGGGTATGGGCTGCCTGTAAATGTCACCTGACCTTGGTATTGAGTATCCAGCATGCCAAGCACGTTAAGTAAGGTGCTTTTGCCTGAGCCCGACGGTCCGCACAGCGCCACCATTTCGCCCGCAAACACTTCACCAGACACGTCTCGCAATGCACGTACGGTTTGGCTGCCAAGGGCGTAATCGCGACTGAGTTGATTAAAAACGATCATGACGCCTCCCTAATACTTGGCTAGCAACGCTTTCGCGGTTTGCGTTTCTAGATTGCTGTCGCCCAATTGCTCCATTTGCGCTAACCATGTTTTGGCTTGTTGAACATCTTCAGCGCGCAGTGCCGCTTCAATGGCATAACGGTAAATCCACGAAGTAGCCGAGAAAGGTTGTTGGCTAAAACTCGCGTCATCGAGCAGAGAAAGGTACAGCTCGTAGCCACGCTCAAAGTGATTGAACATGTCTGGCAGAGAGGTAAACGTAGTGGCTGCCATGGCGGTGGCTAATTGGTATTCCGGCAAGCCTTGTAAGCGTTGTTGCTCTTGCAGTGGTACTGGCTGATTCGCCATTAAATCCAGACCTTTTTGGATTGTGGCAAGACCGCACTCGGTGAACTTCATCTTGTTCCAAGGCATAAACGCCTCACGACCTTGCAACGTCTCCGCACTGCCCAAGTAAACTAAGGTCACCGGCGTTGCGCCTTGCTCTTCGAGTTGTTTGGATAATTCGCCGTAAACGGTATCAACTAAGCCAGAGTCACCTTGCGCTGCTTGGTTGAATTGACTGAGTGTGCGCTCACTTGGGTTAGCCAGAGCCAAATTGCTGCTGAGTGCAAATGCGGCGATAAACGTACTTGCCAGTTTAAGAGCTTTGATTGAGCGAGATTGAGAAACCATCATGTACTGTCCTTAGTTGAACGTGATTTGATGGTTTCAGATTAAGGGAGAAGATCGCACGCTGCTTTTGCATGCGACCAATGGCAGTTATGCGGAGTGAATGGTATTGAGAGAGGATGAATGGTTTTGCATTTCGGCAGCCTGCAATATCGCCTCAATCATTAAGCTGAGAGCCTTAGGCTGGTAGTTGCGTTGGCGATAAACCAGATAAGCTTGACGATCCCCACGGCTGTAGGACTGCGCAACCTGCACCAAATTCAGCTCAGGTTTCACATGACGAATGGGAATCGAGGCGATCCCCAAGCCGTTTTCCACTGCTTTGATCACTGCGGTTATATCATTGACCACTAAGCGCGGCTTGCAGTTGAGCATGTCCACCAGCTTGTCTTGTTGGTAAATAGGCACTTGCGTGGTGTGCGTGCTGGCAACCCAATCTTGCTTGGCTAAATCCTCTAAGCTTTCAATATTGCCACCCGCTTGCGCTAGGTACTCTGGGCTAACAAAAAAGGCGTGCTCCGCTTTAAACAACGGACGAGCGATCATGTCATCTAACCCATCCAATTCGAATGTCACCACCAGATCGCGATCGGTTTCTGGAATCGAATTCACTTGGCTAAGCAGCAGATCGATGGTCACTTTGGGGTAGGTTTTGATGTAGTCCTCAACCACCTTGTCGACCAAGTCATTGTAGAAGCGGCTTGGCATCACCAATCGAATTCGCCCTTCGACTTGTTGGCTTTGTTGGTTGAGCTGCAAAATGCCAGATTCAATCTGCGCCATCGCACTGCTGAGCTGATCAAACGCCTGTAGGCCTGTCTCGGTTGCCACCAACTCACGCCCTTTCTTCTCCAGCAATCTGAGCCCTAGACGTGCTTCCAGCGCCGATAAACGACGAGACATGGTAGAGACCGGCAATTCGAGCTTTTTCGCTGCCGCGAGTAGAGAGCCTTGCTCAACCACTGAGCAAAACAGGTACAGATCATCAACGTTTCCAAATATGGAATTCATACTTCTTCCATTGGTTATTTTTTCTAATTTTAGATGAGTATAACCTAGCCCACGTAGAAAAGAGACCCGAATATGCCGTGAACGCGGCGCTTAATAACGAATGAATACTAGGTACAGACGTGAAAGAAAATATTTATAAATACGCGATATACACTGTTTTTTCAGCGGCAGCTTTGTTCTCCGCTTTTTTAGTAACTTCAGATAATGTTTCCCCTTTCACCACCCAAGCGACACTGCATCGCAATGTCGCAACCATTGCGCCGGAGGTATCGGGCGTGATCACAGATGTGATGGTGAATAACGGTGAATTGGTTGAAAAAGGTCAGCCACTGTTTGCTATCGATGCCAGCAGCTACCAATTGAAAGTGGCACAAGCCAAAGCCGAACTGCGCCAAGCACGTGAATCAGATTCCGCGAAATGGCAACAATTGGCAGCAGCGAAACAAACCCAAAGCCAACGCGAGTTCGAATACCACAACGCGAAGCAAAAACTGGCGCGTAACCAAAAACTGCGCAATAAAGGGCTGGCAACTGAGCAAGAGCTTGATGACGCGATAACCAATACACAAGTTGCCAGCAGCGCCGTTGAAGCAGCAAACGCGGAAGTGAAACGTATTGAGGCAGAGCTTTCTACTCAAGACCGCACAGCAGCTATTGAACTAGCAGAAGCAAAACTTGCCAGTGCGGAGCTGGACCTAAGCCACACCCAAATCGTGGCGCAAACCGAAGGCGTGGTAACAAACTTGCAACTGCAATCAGGCAGCTACATTACACAAGGCACAGCGTCATTGATGCTGGTGGACGAAGCTCACGCGTGGATCAGTGCGGACTTCAACGAAAAAGGCATTGATAAGCTAACTAATGGTCGCGAAGTGTTGGTGTCCTTCGATGCACTACCGGGCAAAGTGTTTACTGGTGAAGTCAGCAGCCAAGAGCGTGCGATTTACGATACCAACAATGCTAATGGACAGCTTTCTAACGTGACCAATGATACTCGTTGGATCCGTGAGCAACAGAAAGTGCGTACCCGCATTACAGTTAACGAATTGGATCCTTCAATGATTTCTGGTTCACGAGCGAGTGTGATCGTTGAAAGCGGCAATCCTGTTATGGATGTCATTGGTTCGGCTTGGATTCACTTGGTGGCGATGTTCCGCTACATCTACTAAGGGGTGAACCATGTGGACCTTCGAAAGCCTGTTTCAAAACCGTTCTGAGCGCAATGAAGCACTGCGTGTCGCCCTTACTGTGACGATTTGTATGGTGCTGGGCAAACTGCTGAACCTTGATTCTCCAGTTTATCTGGCGCTGTATCCAACCATCATCATGACCAAGAACAAAGACTATTCTTGGCTTGGTCTGCTTCGCACCTTGCTACCTACGTTATTAGCAGCAAGTACAGCATTGGTGGTGACTGAAGTGTTTTCACAGCATCCGTTTGTGGTGTGGACCATTAGCTTGTTCTTCTTCGACTTTATGCGCCGTAGAGCAACCACACCGCCGAAGAAAGGTCAGATGCTAATGCCAACCTTCAACTGGATTCTGATTGTGGTGTTTGCTCAGCACACTACCATGGACATGCCAATGCGCATTCATGAAATCTTGCTGTCGATGCTGATTACCATGGTCGTCGCAAAAACCATGGTAGCTCTGTTCCCTGTTGAACGTGGCGGTAAGCCTCCAGCATTTAAGGAAGAACCCGTCACGTTTGAAAGCCGAGCCATTTCACTCGCGTTGATTGGTCTTGGTGTCGCGTTTTTGATGATTGTCGACATCATCTCAGCAACGTTTTGTTTGGTGCCAGTGATTGCCGCAGCAACGCAAACCACACACAAAAGCTTTATCGACGTGGTTGACCGCCGTTTTCAAACTCAAGTGGGTGGCTGTGCATTAGCTGTAGTGTTCACCTTGTTGATGGCAGGGCATCAATCAACATTCGGTTACTACACCATCGTATTGGGTTTGCTTGCTTTTATGATCACCGCATCAATGGCAAAAGCGAAAGGCCCAGCCAAAGACGTTCATGCTGATGCATTGTTGGCGACCATGCTGCCGATTCAGCTGTACATGACCAGCAGCGAACTGGGCTTGGAAAGCACCTTCCTTCGAGCTTGGGAGCTCACCGTGACTTTGTTTGTGCTTTGGGCGCTGTACCATTTCACGCATAAAGCAGAAAAAGCCCAAGCGTAATCACGCCATCGCCTTAAGTGCACAATACTTAAGGCGACTCTTGTTCTTATCGCGCTCATTTCATTGCGCTGTCTGTACCAATTTCCATTTCAACCTTATAAAAAGTGTGGCGTAAAACCTCAGCCTGGTGTATTTATCCATCCCACGGCTTTCCAGGTCAGCTTACCCATAACAGGCGGCGTCGCACACTCCTCTATTGCACACCTTTGCGTGGTGTCTGTTATCTCCAAATTGGATTCTTAGCATCGGAATAGTTTGAGCTCGCAGAGTTCTGGTTGTTTTCGCCCCGCGTTGGGGCGTTTTTAGGTTGTAGAAGATGAACAAGCGTTTCTTCCCTAGGATTGATTTGCCACTGCTGATGGCGATCATTCCGATCATGCTATTGAGTTCACTCACTCTCTGGAGTGCCAGTGGATTCAATGAAGCTATGCTCTTTAAGCACCTCGCTCGATGCGGTTTGACGCTGGTGTGTATTTTGGTGATGTCGTCGATTCCTGCGTCCAGTTATCAGCGTTCAGCGCCTTATTTGTATCTGGTTGCGGTTTCGCTCTTGGCTGCCGTTGCGCTGTTTGGCGATAGCACCAATGGCTCGCAGCGTTGGCTCGATATCGGCTTCTTCCGCTTCCAGCCTTCGGAACTTATCAAGCTTTCAATCCCCATTATGATCGCGTGGATGCTGCATCTAGAAGGTGGCCGACCAGACATTCGCAAAATTGCTTTCTGTTTGCTGATCACCTTTGTGCCTGCGGGCTTGATTGCCTTACAGCCAGACTTGGACGGTGCTATCTTCACGGTGATCTACGCGTTGTTTGTGCTGTTCTTTGCTGGCATGAGCTGGAAGATAATTGGCGGCTTTTTGGTGAGTATTCTTACGCTGGCGCCAATACTCTGGTTCTTTGTGATGGAAGCGTATCAGAAGAGCCGTGTAACGCAGTTCTTGCACCCTGAATCGGATCCACTGGGTTCGGGCTACCAAATCATCCAATCGTTGATTGCGATTGGTTCTGGCGGCATGAAAGGCAAAGGCTGGATGAATGCCACTCAAGGTACGTTAGGGTTTATTCCAGAGAGCCATACTGACTTTATCTTTTCGACCTACGCAGAAGAATGGGGCTTTATTGGTTGTGTGGTGTTGTTAGCGTTGTATTTATTCATTACGGCGCGTGTGATGCTGCTAGCGTGCCAATCTGAGCACTTCTTCAGTCGCTTAGTGAGCGGCGCATTGGCGATGAGCTTCTTCCTTTACGCCTTCATCAACACAGGCATGGTAAGTGGCTTGTTGCCAGTAATGGGCAGCCCACTGCCGTTCTTTAGCTACGGTGGTACTGCGATGCTAACCCAAGGCATCTGTTTTGGCGTGATCATGTCGCTGTGTTACTCCAAGTATCGAAACACCTAAACGCTAGTCCCAATAAAAAAGACAAACAACACGATCAAAAAAGGCTTCCCTCGGGAAGCCTTTTTACAACTGGAGAACCGAATTACAGTTCGCCGTTGTGGTATACCTGTTGAACGTCGTCACAGTCATCTAGAAGGTCTAGGAACTTCTGGAATTTCTCTGCGTCTTCACCCGCTACTGGCGTGTGAGTTTGCGGAACGAATGTGATTTCTTCAACGTCGATCGTTAGATCTGGGAATGCACCGTTAAGCGCAGTTTTTGTTTTGAAGAACTCTGTGTGAGGTGCGAATACAGTGATAACACCGTCTTCTAGCTCAACGTCAGTAACGTCCACGTCTTCCATCATTAGCGTTTCTAGGATGATTTCATCATCTTCGCCTTTGAACTGGAATACAGCTTGGTGATCGAACATGTGAGAAACAGAACCTTCAACACCAATTTTCGCACCCACTTTAACAAAGCATTGGCGAACGTCTTGGAATGTACGGTTACCGTTGTCTGTTAGACAGTCTACGATCACGCTTGTGCCGCCAGGGCCAAAGCCTTCGTAACGTGCTGGTGTGTAGTCTTCACCACCGCCGCCGTTCGCTTTGTCGATCGCTTTATCGATAACGTGTGCAGGAACTTGGTCTTTTTTCGCTTTTGCGATCAGGTGCTTCAGAGACAAGTTCATGTCTGGATCACCACCACCGTTTTTCGCGCACATGTAAATTTCTTTACCGTATTTGGAATAAACTTTAATTTTTGCGCCTGCAGTTTTCGCCATAGAGGCTTTGCGCACTTCAAAACTTCTTCCCATCGGGATGTCTCTCTAAATTCAAATTTAATGCGAAGGATTTTAGCAAAGAGTGAACAGTTTTACCTTTCACCTTGCAAAGGAATGGGGAGGAAACCTCATTCGCCGCTGTGGTTTACACCAGAGCCACGGTTCGCTTTATGCGACACCCATTACTCGTTTGTACTTATCGACCGCCTGTTGAAAAAAGACTTTTTCGTCAGCGTCGTTAATCTTAGACAGCTGTTCTTCTATTACCTCTGGACCAGATTTCGCTTCTTTAAGCTTCCAAACCAAAAAAGACGCTTGTTTATCAAGTTCGATTTTGTTTTTCTCGTCAGGCGGTAACAGGGATAGATTGAACGACATTCACAGCCTCAAGGTACTTTAATAAATACTAGCCGCGCACTATAGCACACAGATTTGACTTTTAAGAAGTGAAACGCACTTTACTTGATCAATTTCAAGTTGCTTGTTTCGGATTCGATCGCGTTTGCAATGACTCTGGTAGGTATCGCTCAAAGATTTGCTGCAAGCGCTCTTTTGTCACCGGTTTAGCAACAAATTCGTTCATCCCTGCATCAAAGCAGCGTTGTTGATCTTCTTTAATTACATTGGCACTTAAAGCAATGATCGGCACTTGCTGTCCCCACTCGCCCATCTTACGAATGTTTTCAGTGGCAATAAATCCATCCATCACTGGCATTTGGCAGTCCATCAGAATTAAATCGAACTGATGAGTTTGGCATTGTCGAAGTGCATCTTCACCGTGTTCGGCGACATTCACCTGCATGCCAAGTTTCTCTAACATCATTCGCACGACTTTCTGATTCACCGCCGTGTCTTCAACGACCAGAATCCAAGGCTTGCCCTCATCTTTGGTCGTTTGGATATGTTCAGCAGCAATCGCATTGCTCACCCCATTCGGAAAATCAAACACGTTAGGCGTCTGAGGAGAGATAGACTTATCGCTGACGATATTGAGTGGAATGGTGAATTCAAAGCAGCTGCCTAGACCGGGTTCACTGGTCAGACGGATTTCCCCGCCCATAACTTCAACTAAACTGTTGCAGATTGCTAAGCCCAAACCAGTACCGCCGTATTTACGCGTGGTACTGCCATCGGCTTGCTGAAACTTCTCAAATACCGTTTGCTGGTTTTCTTTAGCAATGCCAATGCCTGAGTCCACCACTCGAAAATGCACGCCGGCAACATCCGCTTCCCGACTCACCTGTGACACCATCAACTTAACGTGTCCACGCTCAGTGAACTTCACTGCGTTACTGAGCAAATTGCTCAACACTTGTTTGAGTCTGCCCATATCCCCTTTCACCTCTAACGGTAACTGAGGGTCGATATCACAAACCAGTTGTAGACCTTTCTGCTGCGCTTTGACGGTATGAAGACGCCCTACCTCGTGAAGTAAATCGAGTAGATTGTAGGTCGTGGCTTCCAGTTCAATCTTACCCGCTTCAATTTTAGAAAAGTCGAGGATGTCGTCGATGATCACCATTAGCGAGTTGGAAGAGCTATTGATTATGGATACGAAGTCTTTTTGTTGCTCATCGAGTTTGGTATCTCCGAGCAACGAAGCAATACCAATAATGCCGTTCATTGGTGTGCGAATCTCATGACTCATGGTGGCAAGGAATTCGCTTTTCTTTCGGTTTGCGACTTCAGCTTTATCGCGCGCTTGTTCAATTTCTAATTGGTGTTCACTGATACGCTCAACGCTTCGGTTGTATTTGCGCTCCAACAAACTGACTTCATCAAAGAACCAACGTTTGGGCAATGTCACTTTGCTTGGTACATGGCCCCCGCTGAAATCGCTTACGGCCCCAGAGAGCAGCTCTAGAGGCTTCACCATCAAGCGAAACGTGACCCACAAAACACCTAGGATGAGTAAAAAGATCTTGATCGCTTCCGCGATCACCAGAAAAAAGAAGGTTTGCCATAACCCTTGATAGATCTGGGTAAGATCCGATTGAACTGTGACTTCAGCAAGATCATAAGTTTTTACCCCCATATCGTATTGCAAGGGCCACTGCCGCTCGATCCGATCTTCCGTTAATGCGCTGCCTAGTTCGAAGATCACTTCATCTGGCGTCGCAATTCTTAAATAATCCACCGAGGGTAAACGCATTGCTCCTTCTGCCTGAGTAAGTAATAGCTCTCGATCTTCAACCCACAAACTGGCAGAAAAACTGGATAAGTAACTGGTTTTCACCTGCTCAAGCTCACTATCTAGACGAGCAAGATCATCGTTGAAATCACGATATAAACTGATGGAAGAGCTGATTATGGTAAAGATTAAACTCAACACAAAAATCGCCAGCATCAATTGATTTCCGATACTAAATCGGCGCTGAGCTCGCTCTTTTATCTCCATATGAAATCGCTCCCTTAAACTTGCGCTAATATAAATATAGTCAGGTCGCGACAATAATCGAGGTTAGGATGAAAGGACTGTTACGAACATTAGGCTTTAGTTTTATAGCCTTAAGCTCTTACGCTATGGCAAGTGAAGTGAATTATTACGTGATAGCTGATCAAGCCAGACCATTTCAAATTGAGCAGCAAGGTGAACAACATTCAGGAATTGTGACAGACATTGTTAGTGCTATCTTTGCCGAATCCGATTATGAAGTGAAATACCACACCTACCCATTCAAGCGCATGATTTCGGTACTCGAAGCGGGGGGAGAAGAAAATTGGGTCACTTACGGCAGCCCAAAATGGGGGAAGATTCAATCGGAAAATCTCTCAGAACAACCTATTTACACTGTAAAACACGTATTGGTATCGAGCAGTAAAGCACCATTCAAATTCAGCGATATGCAGCACATGCAAGGTCGTTCAATTGTGCTTCTACTTGGCTTTGATTACCCGAATCTCAGCCCTTTTTTTGAAAACGGTACCGTCAATGAAATGCGCGTCAAAGATTACGAGGCCGCCTATCGCGTTTTACAACGAACCCCTGGCGATACCGCGTTTGTCGAAATGGAATCGCGCGTCGTGTACAACATCCATCGTTTAGAACTGCCGATGGGTGACTTCCAGATTCAATCTTTCAGCGCAGTGATACCAGACTACGCCATCTATCTCGCTTTCTCCCCTAAGATGAACCCCAAAGTGCAGAGCTTTATCAATAAGCGCCTAGCAGAACTAAAAAGTTCCGGAAAACTCGACGACATCATCAAAAAATATATCTAGCTAGCCGCTCACACCCAATCTGTAACAAAAACCGCCAGCTTTGATTAGCTGGCGGTTTAATTTTTATATCGTCTCTATGATTAATCTTGTTCTACAAACTTAGGGTCAAACATATGGCCAAGCTTATTGGCTTTGGTTTGAAGGTAGTGTTGATTATGGGGATTATTGCCTTCTTGCAGAGGTACCCGCTCAACCACATTGATGTTCACCTTCTTCAGCGCTGCGAGCTTACGTGGATTGTTGGTCATCAAACGTACTTTATCGATTCCAAGATGCTCCAGCATCCCCTTACAAAACGCGTAATCACGCATATCGGCAGCAAAGCCAAGACGCTCATTGGCTTCAACAGTGTCGGCACCTTCATCTTGAAGATGATACGCACGAATCTTGTTGATTAAGCCGATTCCCCTTCCCTCTTGGCGTAAATAGAGCAGCACGCCACAGCCTTCTTCGACAATATTTTGCAACGCACGGTTAAGCTGGAAACCACAATCACAACGAGTACTAAACAATGCATCACCGGTTAAACACTCTGAGTGCAAACGAATCAGCGGAGCCTTACTTCTGGCTGGGTCACCATACACCAAAGCCAGATGCTCTTTTCCCGTCGCGTTCTCGATAAAACCATGCATGATAAACGTGCCCCATTGGGTAGGCAGTTTGGCTTTATCGACAAAGCGCACCAAGTTATATGGCTTTACATGCTTTAGCTCTGCACGTACGTTCATCAAAATCTCTCCTAAATGGTTTTCTCCAGAACCGTCACCCCCATCGCCCCAGAATGCATCTTTGTGCGAGTGTTCGGTGAGACACGCGTTGCCGGTCTGCATCAACTGTTTCGCAAGCTGAGGGTTTTGCAGAAACTTCTCACGAACGATAAACGCCATCACTGAGAGTTTGTCGTCATCCCAATCTTCTCTTACTAGGTGCTGATATTTGCGGCTTAAAGCAAAGGCTTCGTCGGGGCTTTTGGCTAAGAAGATTTTGTTTTGCAGTTTGAGGTCACTGAATTTTTGAGCTTGGTAATAGTGTTCGCTAGTGGGCCAAGATTGGGTAGAGACTTTGATGGGAGCTTGGCAAAAATTGGAGAGGAAACCGTGGGATTCATCGGGTTCATAGAAAAGGATCTGATCAACCATAATCGTACTCCTGACGTTGCTACTTAATAGTCAACAAAAAGCATATCGCTATTGATATAATGTTTAGTAACGCAGGATAAGAAAGTCAAACAATGGGTTATAAAACAAAAAATGAAAAGGGCAGCCTTATGACTACCCCGTGGTTTTATTCCGCAGTGCGAGAATTAGTGAATTAAGCCAAGTTCCCTTGCCTCTTCGATGCTCAAGCCGCTTTCACGGATCTCACGAAGTGCTTCAATACGACGTCTTGCTTCGGCAGATTTCACGATTTTCTCTGGTCTCACAACGGTTTCTTCTTCTGGGAGTTCCCATTTGTGAGCGATGTTGCTCATCTCTTCATGGTCGATAGAATTAATGGACATATTTCCTCCGAACACACCATGTTTTCGATGGGTAATCTATAGCAAACCACCAATGCAGAGGTAAGAAAAACTGTAGGGAAATGTGACCCCTTTCGACCTTTCATCAACTCGTTAATAGATTCATCATTTAGTTTTTGCAAACACGCTTTTTAGCGTTTAGATTTGAAGAATTCCCCCTACGAAAAGTGAGCTGATCCAGCTCTCATTTTTCCCCCACAAATTCACACGTTCATAACGGAAAAAATTCTTTTTATTACACTCAACTTTCGAGTCACTTCACTGATCAGACGGTTTTATCTTTCGCAAACCTTACACACCTGATAATGATAATAATTATCTTTTGTATTGGTAAGGTGTAATTATGAGTGAACTAAACCTGAATCAGGCATTCCACTCTGATCCCGTCATTCAGATCAGAAACTTATGCGTGGACTACATCACCGACAACGGTGATTTTAATGCCGTGAAATCGGTAAGCTTCGATATTGGCAAGGGCGAAATATTTGGTCTGGCGGGTGAATCAGGCTGTGGCAAAAGTACCATAGCTTTCTCTATCAACCGTCTACACAAACCGCCTGCATTTATCTCTGGGGGACAAATTTTATTTGAAGGCAAGGATATCCTTCGTCTGCCTGACAATGAGCTAAATACGCTGCGCTGGAGCGAGATTGCCATGGTGTTTCAAAGTGCCATGAACTCACTAAACCCCGTTCTCACCGTTCAAGAACAGTTTGCCGACGTATTACGCCACCACAAAGGATTAACCAACGAGCAAGCCAAAGACCGCGCAGAGAAGCTTCTCGATTTGGTCAACATTCCGAGAAATCGTCTGGGAGAATACCCACATCAGTTCTCCGGTGGCATGCGTCAGCGTTTGGTGATTGCGATTGCCCTATCCCTCAATCCCAAATTGATCATCATGGACGAGCCAACCACGGCGCTCGATGTGGTGGTTCAACGTGAAATCTTGCAGCAAATCTATCAGTTACGTGACGAGTTTGGCTTCTCAGTGCTCTTTATTACCCACGATTTAGCGCTTATGAGCCAATTGTGCGACCGCATTGCCATCATGCGCCACGGCAAGATTGTTGAAGTGAATAGCTCATACGAAATCCGCAATCATCCTCAACACGAATACACCCAAAAGCTATGGGCTTCGTTCCCGAATATTCACGATGTACATAAACAGCCACAAACGGAAGGAGCGCCAGCATGAGTGAACCGATCATCCAAATGAAAAACGTGATCAAGGAATTCAAAGTCGGTGGTGGCTTCGCCAAAGAAGAAACCTTCCGTGCGCTTCAGGGCGTGAGCTTTGATCTTTATGCAGGTAAAACCCTTGCGCTAGTGGGCGAATCAGGCTGCGGCAAAAGCACCTGCGCGCGATTGATTACCAAGGTGTATCCAGCCAGCGATGGTGAAATTCTTTTCAACGGCAAAAACATTAACGACATTACTGCTCGCGGCGAGATTCAGGACTACCGCAGCAAGGTTCAGATGGTGTTTCAAGACCCTTTTGGCTCATTAAATCCAACCCATACTATTCGCCACCATTTAACTCGCCCACTGAAGATTCATAAGCAGGTGAAGAGTGACAAAGAAATCCCAGCCAAACTGCTAGAGCTGCTGGATTTGGTCGAACTACCAGAGGAAACGCTCAACAAATTCCCTCACGAACTCAGTGGCGGTCAGCGTCAGCGTGTCAATCTCGCCCGTGCTCTGGCGGTAGGTTCACAGCTCATTCTTGCTGATGAACCGACGTCGATGCTGGATGTATCGATTCGTTTAGGTGTACTCAACCTGATGCAACGTATGAAGCAAGAGTTAGGAATTGGCTTTCTGTACATTACTCATGACCTTGCGACTGCGCATTACATCGCAGAAGAAACCGCGGTGATGTACAAAGGACAAATTGTGGAATGGGGAGACACTCAAGCGATCTTAAAGAATCCACAGCATCCATACACTAAGTTATTGATCTCTGCAGTGCCAGATCCTGATCTACCATTTGGCAACCTTGTAGAAAGTGAACCAAACTATTCAGTAGATGCCGATGAGATCCGCAGTCGCAGCAGCGTTGTGGTCGAAGACTATGATCAAATCGGACCAAATCACTTTGTAAAACAATGGACTGAGGCAGCCTAATGGATTTGATGACCTGGCAAGATCAACTATCAGATTGGTATGACAATCGGAAGCATGATCAAGTAGAAAGCTTAGAAGCGATCTTATACCAAGCGCCTGTTGCTGTGTTTGGTCCAGAACTGACGGACGAACAGAGTAAAGCTATCGCTTGTTGGCTAGATGGCTGCCTAAGAGTCTTTCAACACGCTAGGCATCAAGACCATAAAAAAGCCTTTCAAATCCTCCAATACACAGGTGCGAAGCTAGAACAAGCGGCTTGCCAGCCGATGACCGATATTCTTATCAAGGATTGGTGTCTCAAACGTTTGCAGCATTTGACCGTTCTGGCGCTAGAGTTCTGCAATCAGCAACACGATCAAAATGAGTGGCAGCAGCAGGCGAGCAACTTGATCGAGTCACACGTTGCATTGATGCGATCGTTAAATTGGAATGAAACCAGGGAGCATGATCAAGGATTACGTCATTGATTCGGAAAGATGATCAAGGTAACAGACCGAGACTTGTCAGTTATAAGCAGATGCACAGGACAGGAATTTTAGATAAAAAAAAGCGAGTTTCTTGAGGAGAAACTCGCGAAGTCTATTCAGAATGAATGTAACAATATGAGCCAATCTATTAATCATCAGAAAGGACAAAAGGTTGTCTATTCGGGATAAATCTTAGTCTGCCCTCGGAACCGCAATGTCAGTGATTTGTAAGAGTTAGGTCTGATTTCCATCAGTGCAATTCATTGTTACATTCTGAACCAATTAGTCATGCTTATTACTCAAAAAGCATCCGCTTGATTCATATTAAATCGCCATTTCATCAAGTGCTCTGAATACCATCTCATCCATGTGCCCCTCGAAAATCTGGCGACACACTTTTCGGCGAACGGCTAAGCCTGCGATTAGACGCTCAATGGTGAGATGTTTGACATCGTTTTGGCTGTTAAACAGCTCGACTGTTTTGCTTAATGTCTCGTAAGGCAGAGGTGCATCCCCTACTCGCAAGAAATCGAGCTTGTCTATGAAGTCAGAACACTCTTCTTTGATTGAGGCATAGGAATGCCCTGTCATCGCCGATAAAGCCGTTATACTGCGTTCTAGAGCCTCTGGAGAGGTATATTTGGATAGAGTAATGGTTATCTCGTCCGCATTGATCTCAACTAGGTGCTTTTTCTGCTTCACTCGGCGGCCCAAATTACCACGTGGAGAGGGAGCTTTACGCTGAATAGGCTCAAATTCGCCGTCTATGATGCCTGAGAGCTCGTCTAGCTGCTGCCTCGTAACCATTTCATTACGAAGTGGGTTTGGCAGCGTAGGGGCCATATTACGCTTTCCTGCGTTGGTCGTACGAGCACGCGAGTAACGCAATACTTCTTCCACATCGCATTTGATGTCGATTTGGTAGTCCATCACTTTGCCGTTTTCGATCATGGTCTCGATCGTTAAGTGATAGCCCCATAAGTTCACAACAAAAAGATCTTCCGTCCCTTTACCATCAGACAGGCGCTTCAACTCACGGATCAGATCCATTGAGAAACGACGCCATTCGATGTTACGGGCCAGTTTTTGGTTCAGCTCACTCAATAACATGCAATCGGTGTGTCTACGCACCATACGACTACGGAAGAACGAGTACAACTGGAACACCAAGGTGTGTTGTTTCAGAATTTCTGGCGGGAACAAGAAGAAATAATCACGCGTAAGCAGTTCTTCATAGAACGACGGTTCCCACACGAGGATGTAAAGGTTTGGCTTAATGCGAATTTCACCGTCAGCGCCTTCTGTTGGTGCTTCTTCCGATGCAGTGATGGTTCGAGCAAGAAAACGGAAACGATCACTCTTGAAGCCTTCTGGCATGTTTTCACTCAACCAGCGGCCAGTGAGCTCGTGCAATTGGAAATCAGTAAACTCGATACGATCAATACTGTCGCGGATTGAATCTCGTGCAGGGCCGCTGTCTTTCTTGCCACGTAATGACAAGATATCCGTGATGTACAACGGGGTTTTATTCGGCACATGCGCCGCGTCCATGTGGTACTGATCTTTGTGATGATCATGGTATTGCACAGTCAGCGTAAACAGAGCAAACAAGGTCATCAGATCGTCCACTGTCATGATGTTTTTCGACGATCGTGTTTCAATCACGGCTTTGGTGCCAGAGATCGAAACCATGGATTTCTGGTAACTCTTGCGAGTGCGTGGAGGCGCTAAGGCTTGGTCGATGATCCCTGCCCAATTAGTTGGAGAAACGACAAATTGATCCGCTTCATCCTTCATCATCGGTGGGGTATTCAAACCATGTTCATTCAACAGGCGCTTGTTCACTTGGGTTTGCGCTAAGGCCTTAGAACGCTTTTGCTTTTCGCTCTGACGAACTTTTTCTGTAACTAAGCTGGTGGCACCTAACGCTGAGATGAGCTGGTTCGGGTTGACGAACTTGTGCAGCATGGTTTTGCCAGCAAGGCCTTCTTCAAAACGTACTGGTGTTTGATGAAACAAACCAATGTTCACAGCAGCACGTAAGCGTTGTTGCAAGGCGGCTCTGGTCAGTTGACCGTCGGTTGCTTCAACAATTTCTGTTGTCGATACCAAACCGTCTTTGCTGCTGAATCCTCGTAAAGAGATCAGATTAAGCAACTCTAAGATGCTCTTGGTTACCCCTTTGAAGTGTTGGTATTGTTCTACCCAATCTGCAGAAGATTCGTGTACCTCAAAAAGGTGCCCATCCTTATGGCTTCTTGGCGCTTTAATCAGAATTTTTTCATCAGCGGTCATTTTAGATCCAGATCACACTAGCCGTAGTTTTGCTATGGTTCCGAAGAATAAAGAAAAACAGATCATAAATAAAGAAAAAATCTTTGTTTTTTAAATAACTGATCTTTTTGATTAATCTGATCTTATTGTTTATATGATCTAATGATCTGAAGATTTTTGCTTGCGTAAGTTTCTGTTTTAAATAGGTATTTTAAAGTGGCACTCTGGAACTATGATCATGAACATTCCGAAACGATGATCAACAAATCCCTGAAAGCATGATCACAAAGTCTCGTAAGCATGATCATTAAGTTTCTGAAAAGATGATCAAAAAGGTCCTGAAACGATGATCATGATGTTTGTACAACTTATCCACAGAAATACCGTGAAGGCTTGGAAAAGTTTGTTCTGATTTGCTGTAAAGCAAGGGCATTTTACCTTCGGATCAATGATCAAGAGCGTCGCTTTCCATCGTTCTGCAATGAACTGTGAATACAATTTACGCAAATGCTGAAATATTCCTCAGTTTTAAGCTAGCCGCCTTGTTCCTTGTTGCTATCTAGAAATTGGCGGAAGCATGATCATGATATCGCGTTCTACATTTTGTTTTCGATTTATTTTCATCGTTCCACGTTTTTATCTCTGATTTTGCCTCTATCCCCCAGTCTATCTGCATTCAGCCGTAAATTGACCGTGAAAAATCATGCTTCCGAGGACAAAACACACTTGATCATTTTTCCAGTAAATTGATCGCATTGAAAAATCGATGTGTGGCGTACAAGGACACATAACTTCCTTGATCATGCTTTCGTATTTTCTGTTCTTACCGGAAGTATGATCATGAAGACTCCTTGATCATACTTCCGTTTAATATCGCTGTTTTACATGCCTAAACATACTGGACGCATGATCAAGGCTGGTTTTCCTTGTATTTTTAAATTAAAACGCTGAGCCACCATCAAACACTAGATTCATCTCACACTATCCGTAATTTAGTGCCTTTTTATAATCGTTCCGGAAAAACGTTAGATTTACATTGTAAATACGTGACAGTGTGACATTTTTATTCTTTCAAGGTTTGAAGCACTTTATTCGCATAGATTTGATTAAATTTTGTGATGTTTTTAAGGTGAAATCATAAAACAGGCGTTTGTGAGTATTTTTTATGTGATGGTTATTCAAAATGTTCGTGCACCTTTTTGTTGTTTTAGGATTGCAGTGCTGTACAATTAAAAACAGATATCCTTCCAACGGAATTTGGCATGAAAAGAGAAACAACGATTGAAAATCTCCAAGAGTTAGCGGAACTTACCCAACAAGTTCAAGCTGACCGTATTGAGATTGTTTTGGAAGAGCGTAGTGACAACTACTTCCCACCAATGTCTAAGGCAATGATGGAAACCCGCTCAGGTTTGACTCGCCGTAAGCTGGACGATGCTATCGGTAAGATGGAAGCGGAAGGTCATCAATTTACAAAGAATAATGCCAACCATTATTCAATCACGCTTGAAGAAGCGCACATGCTAATGGATGCGGCAGAAGTGCCTAAATTCCATGAACGCAAAAAGAATTCTGAAAACAAACCGTGGATCATCAACGTACAAAACCAAAAGGGTGGTACGGGTAAATCGATGACAGCGGTTCACTTAGCGGCATGTCTGGCGCTAAACCTAGATAAACGTTACCGCATTTGTTTGATTGACCTTGACCCTCAAGGTTCTCTGCGTCTGTTCTTGAACCCACAAATCAGTGTGGCAGAGCACGACAATATCTATTCTGCAGTTGATATCATGCTTGGTAACGTGCTAGATGGCGTTGAAATCGATCGTGAGTTTCTACACAAGAACGTGCTGTTGCCAACGCAATACCCGAACTTGAAGTCGATTTCTGCTTTCCCAGAAGACGCCATGTTCAACGCAGAAGCGTGGCAAACACTCTCTGAAGACCCATCGCTAGATATCGTTCGTCTGTTGAAAGAGCAGTTGATTGACAAGATCGCGAATGACTTCGACGTGATTATGATTGATACCGGTCCACACGTTGACCCGCTAGTATGGAATGCAATGTACGCATCAAACGCGCTATTGATTCCTTGTGCAGCGAAGCGTCTTGACTGGGCTTCAACAGTAAATTTCTTCCAACACCTTCCAACGGTTTACGAGATGTTCCCGGAAGATTGGAATGGTCTTGAGTTTGTTCGTCTTATGCCAACCATGTTTGAAGACGACAACAAGAAGCAAGTTTCTGTTCTAACTGAAATGAACTATCTTCTAGGTGACCAAGTTATGATGGCCACCATTCCTCGTAGTCGCGCATTCGAAACCTGTGCTGACACCTACAGCACCGTGTTTGACTTAACCGTAGGCGACTTCGAAGGTGGTAAGAAAACACTCGCTACTGCACAAGATGCGGTACATAAGAGCGCACTAGAACTAGAGCGCGTACTGCACTCTAACTGGCCGTCACTGAATCAGGGGTAATGAATAAATGGCATTGAAAACGTCAGAATTAAACGCGAAATTATTTGGTAAAACCAATAAGCGTCGTGTTGCGACACCTCAAGAAGCGCAAACGGCAGTAAAAGACAAAGCACAAACTATCGAACTTGCTGTAGCAGGCGAGAACACCGTTCAGTTTGAATTGGTGCGCATTCCTGCAGATAAAGTGGCGACAGACACTAGCGTATTTGCAGAGAACGCTCGTGAGCAATCTTTCCTAAACGAACACGCTTTATCGGATGTGTTGGTGACGTTGAAAGAACGTGGTCAACAGTATCCAGCGGTTGGTCGTCGCACTGAAGACGGCAAGATTGAAGTATTAGACGGTAGCCGCCGTCGTATGTCTTGTATCTTAGCGGGACAGGATTTCTTGGTTTACGTTGGTGACGGCATCAACACAGACCATGCGAAGTTCCTTTCTGATGTTGCAAACGCGCACAAGCCACTCTCTCTATACGAAAAAGGTAAAGAGATGCAGGCGAAGCTTGAAAGTGGCGAAGCTGAAGACCAAAAAGCGTTGGCAAAAATGTTCCAGTGCAGTGAAGCATTGGTGAGTGGCGCATTAAAAGCCGCTGCACTTCCACTTGAACTTCTGCAAGCTTACCCGAATGTTGGTGATTTAGGTCGTCCAACGATTGTTAAGCTGCATAAGCAATTCTCGACGTTGAACGGCGAACAACAACAAAACTTGTTGGATAAGTGTCGTACGTCGGAAGGTTATTTGTGGCAGCGCAGTACAGCTCAAGGTGTGGCCCGTCTTACTAAAGAAGTGACAGAAAGCATCGAAAGCTGGATTGCAGAATTAGCGCCTGCGAAGCCGGCTAAGAAAGCAGAAAAAGTCGATTTAGTTAAAGGTCGTGCAAGCTACAGCCGTAAAGGTAACAACCTTGCTCTTAACTTGAAGAAAGTAGACGACAGCTTGATGGAAGAAATTCTGGCTTTCGTTGAGAGCAAAATGAAGTAAAACCCTCCTTGTTTGAAACCGCCTTCGGGCGGTTTTTTTATGTCTGCAATTTGGCAAAGTCTCCATGAATCGAGATGTGATAATATGGCGTCAGTTTAATGCTTGGATATACGTAATGCTCGCACAACCTGAATTCCTTCCTCAGCTTCAGCTCCAATCTTACAAAGCCTTTCAACGCAACGGCGTAGTGATTTATGGTGATGCCGATTGGCAAAACACCTTGATTGCCGACTTTCATCAAAAGCAACAAAATCAAACGTGGTTCTGTGTTGGGGATTGGCAACTAGAAAATGCCCTCTGCATAAATGCAAAGCAAGGCAATATGTTGCTCGGTCGCGAGTGTGACGTTTTGCTGTTTGATGCGAGAAAAGAGCTTGATGCTAACAGTTTTACTTCGGCTCTTGGCGCGCTCGTCGGCGGTGGACTATTGATTGTGGTTGCCAATAAAAACCAAGAAGCGGATGAAGCCGAACTGTGGATGCAAACGCAATGGCAACAACTCACCGTTATTGAGGAAAATTCACCATTACCTCAACTACCAGATTTCATTCAAGCGGAAAAAGCGCATCAGTATAGCGAGCAAACTGAAGCGGTTTCTTTTATCGAAAAAGTGGTGACAGGGCATCGTAAACGTCCGTTAGTATTAACCGCCGATCGTGGTCGAGGAAAAACCAGTGCGTTAGGCATTGCATGCGCGCAGCTTTTAGAGCAAAAGCCACTGCGAATTCTCGTCACAGCGCCAAGCATCAAAGCGGTTGAACCGGTCTATCAGCACGCACTGAGAATGCTATCAACCGCAGAGCGGGTTAAGAAAGATCGATTAGAAGCGGGGCAGGGCTACATTCAGTTTATTGCGCCGGATGAATTACTCTCTACTTTACCTGAGTGTGATTTGTTGTTGGTTGATGAAGCTGCTGCGATTCCGGTTCCTATGCTTAAGCAGATTACTGAGCAATATCATCGTCTCGTGTTCTCAACAACCATTCATGGTTATGAAGGTTGTGGCCGTGGCTTCACGCTTAAGTTTGTTGATTGGCTACAAAAGCAAAGACCAGGAATGAAGCTTTATCATCTTCAACAACCTATTCGATGGGCGACAAACGATAATTTAGAAGCATGGCTCTACCAAGCATTTTTGCTGGATGCAGAACTCACTCCGAGTCAGCCTGTCGAGCTTGGCGATATTTCATTAATCAACCTCCGTAAGTCAGCGTTGATTTCTAATCCTTCCGTATTGAAAACGTGCTTCGCGTTACTCGTGAATGCGCATTATCAAACCTCGCCAAATGATTTGTTGCATCTCCTGCAAGATGAACATTGCCAGATTTACGTAGCTCAGAATAATAATGAAATCGTTGGGGTGATGTTAACGGTGGAAGAGGGCAACCTCGATTCGAATCTCATTAAAGATATTCAGCTTGGGAAACGTCGTCCGAAAGGGCATCTGACGCCAGTGACCCTCATCAATCAACTTGGTTACGCTGATGTGGGTGCGCTTTCTACTTTGCGAGTGATGCGAATTGCAGTTCATCCAGACTTGCAAGGTCAGGGGATTGGCCAACAAATGTTGAAGCTGCTGGAACAAACTACGGCGCCACATATCTCTTATTTGTCCACCAGCTTTGGAGCAACAGAAGAACTGATTGCGTTTTGGAAGCTATCTGGTTTTGAATCCATTCGTCTTGGAAGTATGCGAGATGCGGCAAGTGGGTGTTACTCGTTGTTGATGGTTCGTCAATGTGGCTCACAACAAACTTGGATAAACGAAGCCAAGTTGCTATTCGAAGAACTGTTGCCATTGAGTGCAGCGTCTACGTATCCTAAGTTAGAGCCAAGTTTGCTTCGCGCGCTATTACCAACCTCGGTATCTACTTGCCCGTCCCATTTAACGAAGCGCACTTTAATCGAGTGTTATGCTCAAGGTGGTAATAACTTTGAATCGGTCTCTGTTTGGATTCAGCAATGGTTACTGCAATGTGGTTTGGCTGATGTGTCTGACTTGATGATCAGTAAATTATTCTTAAACAAAGACTGGAGTGAGTGCGCTAAGCAATATGGCTTGCCGGGACGTAAGCAAGTTGAAGCACATATAAGAAACGAGCTACAAGTTTTGATAGCTAAATTTACAGTGTAAACAGAGCGAGTAATTTACAATGTAAATCCTCCCTTTTGATTTGGCACTTTTTAGTCAAGGGCTACGGCAAGGTGTAAAGACAATCTCAATTTACACTGTAAATGGGAACTCGTTCTTTTGAATGATATTGATATTTGAGCTAAATAAGCAATTTGTAGTCTAGTCACTATGGCCATTAAGCATACCTCCACTTTTATTTAGATATCGCTTGCTATGTACCAGTCAAACTTAGGCAGTGTGGCTAATAAATGAATCCAAACTCGATTTAGAAATTCTGTGTTTGTCTGCTTCAAGCTCAGAAATTGCGGGACATCCTTTAGTGATGTGAGCCTGATTCTGAGAATTGAGAGGTTTGTTCAGAAAATGATTTTGGTTAGACTGAGTTAGGTGATGGGTAGCAGATGGATTGGTTATGTGGAAGATATGCCTTGAATGGTCGGAAGACAAAACGAGGATTTTTGCCCGCTTACCAGGAGATGTTGAACTGGGAAGTGAGCTAAATCAAAAGGAGTTGCCTGAACAGCTTCAAGCAATGAATGCCAGTCAGGCGTTTGTGGATGACGCTGAAGTGGTTCGATTCATTAACTGTGCTCGTGAGCGTAAAGCTGAAGCATACGAAGGCATCGTCGTCGCACAGATTAAGAATGCTCAGGTAGAAGTTGAACTGTCGAACAACGACATGCTCGCTAGTATGAACATCACTGGCGCTTATGGTGGCCGCGGTTTGCGTGGTCCTGAAATCGTTCAAGCGCTTGCTCATGCGCGAGTGTCGAAAGGCATCAACAAATTGGCGCTCAAAAAAGTCATGGTCGTCAGTAATCAACTTAAACCCGGAGAAACCTTCACTCAACCTGTCGCCGTTGGCAAACAACCTGTCAAAGGTAAAGACGCTATCTTTACGCCTCTCGTCAAAGACATCACCAAACGTATCCTCAAGCCAAAAGAAGGCCAAACCACTTGCGATAAGATTGATTTACGTAACTTAGGTGAAACCATTGCCGTTGATATTGGCGACGAGGTCATGCATCGAACGCCTGCTACCAAGGGTATTCCAGGCTTTACTGTGCAAGGTCGCGTGATTCCTCCTCAAGCAGGCAAAGACAGCCCTATCAAACCGGGCAAAGGAACCGAAATCAGCAAAGCCGATCCTAATCTTCTGATTGCTTCTGTGTCTGGTACGCCTCTCATCAAAGACAAAACCATTGAAGTTGATAATGCGCTGTGTCTGAACAGTGTGGGCGTAAATACCGGACACGTTAAGTTTAAAGGCAACGTCATCATTGGCGGCAATATTGAATCTGGCATGATCGTTAAAGCGACCGGCTCTATTACCGTTGGTGGCTTTATTGAATCCGCGGACGTACAAGCTGAGGGTGACATCCAAGTGGCGAAAGGCATTATTGGCCACACAGTGAGTGATGGTCAGCCGAAGAGTTGCCACGTTCGAACCAAAACATCGATTCGTGCCAGTTACGCCCAGTATTGTGAATTGCAGTCTGGCGAGGATATAGAGCTCGCTGTACACAGTATGAATAACGACATTGTGTGTGGACGCAACCTGACGGTACTTGATGCCAGCGGTAAAAACGGCACTTTAAGCGGTGGTGATGCCAAAGTAGGAAGTAAGGTACTTTGTTCTCAGCTTGGTGTAGAAGGTGATACAGCAACGAAAATCGAGGCTTTTGCCTGTTACGCTGTATTCAAAGAGCGTATTACCAACTTAAAAGAAGAATACAAGTCCGCCCAAGAAGGCACGATGGATGTGATTCGTAAGGAGCTTGAATTTAAGAAGCGCCCGAAAGCAGAACGTACCGACGAAGAACAAGCTCAAATCGAAGTATTAAAGGCACAAAACAATGAGCGTCTTGATGAGGTTAAACAGAAGCTAGAACACACAGAGCACGACTTTGAGGTCTCACTGGAAGAGAATATTGTCGAAGCCAAAGATCGCGTTTTTACCCGTGTTACGGTGCAATTTGGAGACGAGCAGGTGACAACCAAACGCACCCATGGCGGTTGTGTGTTTAGCTTTAACCAATACGAAATCAAAGTGGCGGCAAATTTAGAGGAAGAAGACGTCGTCGCGATTTAACTCTTTAATTGGAAGATTGAAAAAAGCCCGTGTATTGAGAGGTACACGGGCTTTTGCTTTTAAACGCTAGGCAATGTGTTCTTGGTAGTAAGCACCAAGCGCGCGTACATCACTGCTGCACATTATCTTCATTGCTTGTTTAATATGGTTAATGGGCCAATCCCACCATTTAATCTCTGACAACATGGCAACACATTCGTCGTCAAAGCGCTGGCGAACAATATGATTGTGACCAACAACAATCGAGTAGGGCGGGACATCTTTAGTGATGACTGAGCGCGCACCAATCACGGCACCATCTCCAATCTTGATGCCCGGCATGATCATCGCTTCGCTACCAATCCACACGTCATTACCAACTACAGTATCACCTGCGCGTTCAAAGCCGCTTTGTACATCTTCTCCAAACTCTTCAGGAGAGAATGGAAAGGTCGAAATCCAATCTACCCGGTGGCCTTGATTGCCAGCCATCATAAAGGTCGCGCCAGAAGCGATTGAACAGAACTTGCCAATGATCAGTTTGTCCACTTCACCATAAGCGCCATCTTGCCACTCTTGTTGGGTAACGCTGTCGCCCATCAAATAACGAACCGATTGATCTTCAAATGTTTTACCGTGATAAAACCCCGAGTAATAACTGTAGTCTCCTACCTCAATATTCGGGTTAGTGACATGGTCTTTGATCACTTGCCCTTTTAACCAAGTATCGAATACGTTCATTCGTGATTCTCCGTTCCAATTTTAAGTTGTAAGCAGTGTAGAGCCTTTCTATTATTTCCAGTAGATTATTTTTAGAGAATCATAATTACCATATGGAAATAAAGTGGCTAAGCTATGTGCCGATGTACATCGCTCTATGTGAAGAGAAGAGTATTGCTGGTGCGGCGAAAAAACTGCGTTGCTCAAACGCGCACGCGAGCCGTCAATTGAGGCAGTTAGAAGAGATTCTGTCAGTGCAGTTGATTCAGCGTACAACAAGGCAATTTAATCTTACTTACGATGGGCTGCGCTTTTATCAGCAAGTAAAGGGTTTGATGGAAGGAGCGGAGCAGATTAATGAACAAGTGATGGAAAGTGACCGAGTCGCCGGGCATTTGCGCATCGCCGCGTCGGCGTCATTTGGGGCTGCGTTATTGAACCGAGCCTTGATCGAGTTTCGCCAGTTATATCCTGAAGTGACGTTCGAAGTGATCTTTTCAGAAACGCCTTTGGATCTTATTGAGTCTGGCTTTGATGTGGCGTTTTTCTTCACGAATAATCCACCCGAGGGCTATATTGGCCACCATCTGCGCTCTTTACACTGTAAACCGTTCGCACACAAAGCGTACTTGTCTAACAAACCAAACATAACTACGCCGGAAGAACTTCATCAGCTTGACCATATTGTGTATCGCAATGAAGCATTGAACCTCGATACGTGGCACTTTCATCATAGGGAAACCAAGCAAAAAGTTTCAGTGGCTTTGCAAAGTGTACTTAGCTTTAATTTAGTTCAATCTATGCTTGAAGCCACTCTTGCGGGATGTGGCGTTGCAATGTTGGATGAATTCGCATTGGAGAAACTTAGCGGTGAAGAGCTATCGCAACTCGTGCCGTTACTCCCTGAATGGCAAACTGATGCGATCCTACCGCTCTATATTCTGTATCCTAAACGTGAGCATTTACCAAAGCGAACGCAGGCGTTTATTGAGCATTTCAAAAAGCAATCATTTTAAATAGATAGGTTGTCTTGAGCGTGCAGGTCTTTAATCTCTGCAGTGCCTTGAAAGTGTTGATTACAAGTGCGGCAGTAGAATTGAGGCGTTAACTCGTGATAGTGGTTACCGGTAAAACAGCGTGATACCAACACCATTAAACGGGCTGTTTTGCCGTTGATGTTTTCAGGTTGAGTGTTGATGCGTTTCATCACGCGTTTGTGTTCAGTCGGTTTGTTGCAGTGTGAGCAGAATTTTACAGGCATAAGGCTCTCATATTGATTCAGTGATGATTAATTGATGAGAGAGTACTTTGCTGAATGATGAAAAAGTAAACATGCATGTAATGATAATTGACAGCAATGCCTATTAGGAAACTCATAGAGTGGCTAGTAACTGAAAAGAAGGAAGATTTCACTCCTCGATATTTTAAAGGCAGGAAAAATATCGAGGAGGAAATCTTAGCTAACTAAAACGAGTGTATGGACATTTACAGCTCGTAACGTAGCCCGAAGTGGTAGTAGCTTTCATCTGCATGTGCACCACCAAACGAGACTTCTTGTGCGTTGTCGTAACCGCGTGAGCCATTACGGTCAACGTAACTTGTGTAGATAGAAGAGCGAGGGGTCAGTTTGTATTGCACTTCAACTGTCGTATCTTTCAGCTCAAGATCGTCGCCGTCGCTGTTTTCTAGAGAGCGGTAACCTGCACGTAGCGCCCATTTGTCATTTACACTGTAAACTGCGGTCAGCTCCATGACTTTATCGGTACTGGTTTCCGAGAAGTAACCTTCTAGCTCATCTTCTGAGTAAAGCGCGCCTAACATCAAATCACCCAAGTAGTAACGCGTACCTGCACCCCAGAAGGTGTAATCGGTATCGTTATTTTCACGCGTATCGCCCTTGCTCTTTTGCATTGCAACTACAGGAGCTAGTGTGCCTAAATCGCCCATTTCTAGGGTGTAACGTAGTGCTGCGTTGTAGCCGTAATCGAGTTCAGAGGTGCTGTTACCAATAATGTAAGCCACAGATGCATCGAAGTTACCAATGCGGTTTTGGTATTGCAGCGTACCGTCTTGACGGAAAACTTGTGTCGCGGTTTTATCCACTTTATTTGCTTGGCGTGCCATAGATACGTCTGACGACGCAAATACATCACCAATGTCGGTGAACATGATTAATCCTGACGCAACACGACCACCTGTGATTCGACCGTAATCTTGCGCATCAATACCAGCCCAAACGTAACGCGCTGTCAGAGAAGGCTTGTCGTTCACTTGGTTGGCGTATTCTGCTGCACCCACTTGGTATTGCGCTTGGCCAATGACAGAGGCGTGTTCGTTGATGGTTTGTGAGCCATTCAAACCAATACGGCCATCAAATTCGCCATTGGCATCACCGTGTTCATCATTTTTATTGGTGACGTTAAAACCAAGACGAGAGTAAATGTTCAAAACCGACCCGTCTTCTGCTTGGTAAAGTTGAGCAGCCATCGCTGCGTTCGATGCCATCAGAGTAGGGAGAAGTAGAGTCAAAATGTGCTTTTTCATGTGAACGACCTTTTCGTTTCTATTGTTTTTAAGCACGACAAAGCCCATTCCGAATAACGGAATAAAATCAATGTCGTGAGAAGTAGAGAGAGGATGCGCCCTTGAAAGCTCAAGGACGCGAGCTAGTCCATTCCTATAGGGGTTAGAATGATTTAGCTTAAATCAACGTCTTTGCAGCCAAAGAAGTAGGTAGCTAGGAAGCCAACGATGTAAGAGATAAGTAGGCCACCAACGAACACCATCATGCCGGCAAATATGCCGCTAGCCGAGGTCATCAGAGGGATTGCAACGATACCAGATGGTCCGAAGACGGTGTTTAAACCGACAGGCAGGCCAAGGTAAGAGACAAAACCGATAAAGAAGCCACCCGCTGCGCCGCCAATACAAGCGGTTACGAACGGTTTAACGCGCGGTAGCGTCACGCCGTAAATCAGGGGTTCACCGATGCCAAGTAGACCTGGAATGATGGCACCTTTTACTTGTGTGCGTAGCAGTGCGTCTTTCTTGGCTTTGAAGTACAGCGCCATAGAAGCACCTACTTGACCGCCACCAGCCATCGCTAGGATAGGAAACAGCGAGTTAAAACCTTGTGCTTCCATCAGGGCAAAGTACACCGGCACAAACCCTTGGTGGATACCAAATACCACGGAAATTAAGAACAAACCTGCCAAAATCGCGGCGCCTAATGGGTTGTCGTTCAAGTTTAGGAACAACCAAGACATGCCTTTGAATAGCTCACCACCGATTGGCATGATGATCAAAAACGTTACTGCACCCATGATCAAAAGCGTGACAACTGACGTTAAGATCATGTCCAGATCGTCGGGCATATACTGACGCACTTTTTTCTCGACCTGAGCACCAATGATCGCTGCCATCAAAACGCCAATAATGTTACCGCGCGGGTCAATCGCAAAACCGAAGAACTCATTCATTCCTGAATAAATACCCGACGTTGCATCGGGGTTGTAACCCAACACAAATAGCGAAGCGAGTATGGCGCCATTGACACCTGAGCCACCGAAAGCTTGTTGAGCGTTGTAGCCAATTAGAATGCTTAAGAAAGCGAACAGGCCTTTACCAAAGACCTTCATGTAGGCAATCAAATCCAACATAAACTGGCTGGGCGTTTGGTCGAGCACGAAGATTTGTTCCAATAACGTGGCAAAACCAAGCAGCAAACCCGCAGCAATAAAGCCGGGAATCAGCGGTGTAAAGATGGTGGCAAACTTACTCAGAAAACGCTGAACCGCACTGGTTTGCTTACTCTTCATCTGTTTTTTCTGCTCTGCAGCGACTGCAGAAAGATCCTGTTGTGGTGCGTCAGGCTCTTCGCTGTCACCAGAGATTAAGCTGTCGATCAACTTATTCATCATATCGGCAGCTTGCTGAGCTTTACCGGGACCAAGAATGATCTGGAATTGCTCGTCGCTTTCTACCACACCCATTACGCCGGGAATTTGTTTAATGACGGATTGATCCGCCAAGCTGTTATTCACGAGAGATAAACGCAAACGCGTCATACAGTTACCGCACTTACTTACGTTGTTACTGCCACCCACTGCGGCGAGCAATTGCGATACGGTGTTAGAGGTAATTTTGGCCATAGGGACTATCCTTCAGGACTAGGGCTATTTAGTTATTATTTAGTGCTGCACGAATAAAACCGTTGTGCTCGGCGAGGCGAGACTTGGCTTGCTCAGCATCCAAATCAGCCAGAATCATTAAAATTGCGGTTTTACAGTGACGTTCACACTCTTCAAGGGCTTTTTCTGCTTGTTCTTTTGTTGCGCCTGTTGCCTCAATCACAATGTTAGTTTGACGCTGAATCAGTTTGGCGTTGGTGGCTTCTACATCCACCATTAAATTGCCAAACACTTTACCGCTGCGAATCATTGCGCCAGAAGTCAGCATGTTCAGCACCAATTTTTGTGCTGTGCCCGCTTTCATGCGTGAAGAGCCGGTGACGACTTCTGCGCCCACTACCGGAAGAATGGCGATGTCGGCCGCTTCTGCCATTGCACATTCAGGGTTACATGCGATTGATGCCGTTGTTGCTCCAACAGATTTTGCGTACTCCAAACCACCTAAAACATAAGGAGTACGGCCACTGGCAGCGATGCCAACCACAACATCATGCTGAGTCAGATTCAGCGTTTTTAAATCGTCTTGGCCCATTTGAGCGTTGTCTTCTGCGTTTTCTACCGCTTTCAAAATCGCTTGATGACCACCAGCAATTAAACCAATAACCATATCTGGGTGTGTGCCATAAGTTGGAGGGCATTCACTCGCATCAAGAATACCAAGGCGGCCAGATGTACCTGCACCCATGTAAATCAAACGGCCACCATTGGCGAACGCTGCAGTAATGGCATCGACGGTTTGCGCGATTTGTGGCAATACGGCTTGCACCGCTAAAGCGACTTTCTGATCCTCTTGGTTAATGACTTGCAGCATCTCGATGGTAGAAAGCGTATCGATCTCTGCGCTCGCTGGATTGCGGCTTTCTGTCACCAATCGGCTTAAATCAATTTTCATGTTTTGTACTCTTCGTAAATGTTCAATCTGAGGGCGATTCTATGGAATAAAATATTCAGGTTTGGTGATAAAAATCACACTTGAGGTTATTCTTTGTTCAGTGAAAATTTGGAATAATGACAGAGAATACTGATGAGATAACCTACGTAGAAACAAGGGTTGTTAAGTTAATCAGGCAGTTAAACAAAAGTGTGATTATTTCTGTTTTGGAATAATTTATTTAAAGTTTTTGGAATTTTGTCGTGTCCGTTATCAATAAAATCGTCGCAAGACGTACTCAACTCTCTCAAAGTGGTCGTTTGGTTGGCGATTGGATTGTCGAAAATGCAGCGAAAGCCGCGCAATTGACCAGTCAAGAGCTTGCTGCGCAAGTGCAAGTGAGCCAGTCAAGCATCGTCAAATTCACCCAGAGAATTGGCTATAAAGGCTACAGCGAGTTCAAATTGGCGTTGAACGAAGAGATTGGTCGTAAGCAAGCGATGCAATCCACGCCTCTGCACAGTGACATTTTGGCGGATGACCCGATTGCGGTGATTTCGCAAAAACTGGTTAAAGCGAAAACCGACGCTATGTTCCAAACGACCAATGCGCTCTCTTATGAGGCGTGTCATCAAGCGGTGAAGTGGTTGAGTGAAGCGCGCCGTGTGCAAGTGGTGGGTATTGGCGGCTCTGCGCTTACGGCAAAAGATTTGAGTTTTAAACTGCTTAAGCTTGGGATTACCGCACTATCAGAACAAGACAGTCACGTACAAATTGCGGTTGCGCGCACGCTCTCTTCACAAGACGTGCAGATCGCGATTTCTTTTTCAGGAGAACGCAAAGAGATTCTGGTGGCTGCGGAAGCGGCGAAAGAGCAGGGAGCAAAGGTGATTGCTTTGTCAGCTCCGGGGAGAAGCCGCTTGAGAGACATCGCGGACATCACGTTTGATACCATCGCCAATGAAACAGAGCATCGCAGCTCTTCCATTGCTTCGCGTACGGCACAAAACGTGATTACGGATCTGCTGTTTATTATTTTGGTGCAGCAAAGAGACGAAAGCGCGCGTCAGTTGATCAGTGATATCAGTACCGATATCAAGCAGATCCTTACTTGATCGCTTCGTATAGTTAGAAATTAAAGATCTGGATCGTGCTGCAACAAAGCAATAAACGCATCGAGATGCTTTTCGATCGTGAGATCCGCCGAGATCGGGGGCAATTCTACCGTAATACAAGGTAGTTGGCGTTCATTGCACCAAGTACCGAAAGACCCCGGCGTTTCGTAATCAACATCGTCAACGATAGGTAGATTGAATTGCTTGCCGAGCCATTTGGCCAAATCAGAATGAGCAGGGTCGTCGACAAACGCTAATGGCTCATGAAACGAGACCACAAATTTTGGCTTGCGCAGTTCAATCAACCTAATTAGTGCGTCAACTTCTGGCTCTAGCTGTTCTTTGTTGCCTGTTTTTACTTTCACGTCTCGAACCGGTGTATGCGAGCTCCAACGATAGACCGTGCCGTGTTCTGTCCAATTCTGTGTAGGAAACGCACGGTTTAGATCGACTTGATTGGCGTTGGCTCGTGTACCCAGTTGGTTTGCATCTGGGTTCATCGATAAAATCACATCATGCTTCAGACACTCCGCTGGCAAGCTTCTTAACGCGCACGACAATCCGGCGATTGAGGCTGTCTCATCGCCGTGTGTCCCCGCGAGAATAAGGCCTCGTGAGTTACTTTCTACTTGTGCTGGGAAGTACAACAACGGCGCGCCCAGTACCGATTTTCCATATGATGTTGGCGTAATTAAAAATGCCGCTCTTTCCGTTCTTGGAATTAGACTCACCGTAATCTCCTGATTGTTCGAGTAGTATCTATTCATCACTCAAGCTATATATAACTCATGTTACAGCCGTTGAACTTAGCATCTTGAGATTACTCGGATATAAACTGAACACTTAAAGTTCGTCAATGCTTGTATGATGAATTGTGGTACTTGCTTCAAAAGACGTGTTAGGAGAACGAAAAACGATATGGATTTTAAAAAGCATTCAACAGCGTTGCTGGTTTCCTCTTTATTGACCCCATTTTTATCCGCTTCAGCTTTAGCTGATTCTTTACCTGATGGTGTGCAACTCGCACCAGAACAACACTTAGTACGAGCAAACGATGCAGAAGCGGCGACGCTAGACCCTGCAAAAGCCGAAGGCTTACCAGAGATGCACGTGATTCGTGATTTGTTTGAGGGATTAGTCATTCAAGACCGCGATGGCAATATCGTTCCTGGTGTTGCGGAATCTTGGCAAACCGAAGACAACCAAACCTTTGTGTTCCAGCTGCGTAAAGACGCCAAATGGTCGAACGGTGATCCTGTGACAGCGGATGATTTTGTCTATTCACTGCGTCGTGCAGTAGACCCGAAAACCGCTTCTCCCAATGTTTGGTATCTCAAACTTACTAAGATCAAAAACATCGCCGACGTAGCAGAAGGTAAAAAGCCACTGGATGATCTTGGTATCACCGCCGTCGATAAACATACTCTACGCTTCGAACTTGATAGCAAGGTGCCGTACTTTGTTGCAATGACAGGCCACACCTCGATGATGCCGGTACACAAAGCAACGGTTGAGAACAGCGAAAAGCCGTGGAGTGACCCACAGCAGTTTGTTGGCAACGGTGCATTTGTTCTGGATAAATGGGTGGTGAATGAACGCATTGAACTGAAAAAGAACCCAAACTACTGGGATAGCGCGGATACTCATCTCACTGGAGTGACATACATTCCATTTGAGAACCAAAACGCATCGATCAATCGCTATGCGGTGGGCGAAGTGGACATTACCTCAGATGTACCAACCCACATGGCGCAAAAGCTGAAGAAAGATTACGAGCAAGCGTATACCGCGGTTCCGCTACTCTGTACTTACTACTACGCGTTTAACACAACACGTCCTCCGTTCGATGATGAGCGAGTTCGTAAAGCTGTGTCTTATTCGATGATGCGTGATGTGATCACGAATGGTGTCACGCAAGTGGGTAACCTGCCTGCTTATACGTTCGCACACCAATACACCGCCGGCTTTGATGCGACTCAGCCAGAATACAGCACATGGACGCAGAAACAGCGTGATGAAAAGGCGCGTGAGCTGCTGAAAGAAGCAGGATACGGTGATGGTAAGTCTCTGGATTTCAAATTGCTGTACAACACCAGTGAATCGAACAAGGCCATAGCAGTGGCGATTGCTTCCATGTTGAAGAACAACTTGGGCGCGAAAGTCGAATTAGAAAACCAAGAGTGGAAATCTTATCTCGTTGCCCGTAAGCAAGGGGACTTCGATGTGATGCGTGCTTCTTGGTGTGGAGATTACAACGAAGCATCCACCTTCTTGAGTCTACTGCGCTCTGGTTCATCAGGTAACTTTGCGCGTTACAGCAGTGAAGCTTACGACAAGGCGATGAACAGTGCATTGGCCGCAACGGATGAGAAAGCGCGCCAAGGTTTCTATGACCAAGCCGAGCAATTGTTGGCGGCAGATATGCCAATCGCACCGATTTACTACTACATGCAAGCGCGTTTGGTTCGTCCTACGGTTGGCGGTTTTGCCAAGAACAACGTAGAGGGTCGCATTTACTCGAAAGACCTCTACATCAAGAAGTAGCGCTCAACATAAGCGATAAATAAGAAGCCCCCGAAGATGTATCTAGCGGGGCTTCTTTTTATTGCTAGCGAGTGGAGAGCTTATTCACGAGAATGGCGATTCGTTTGCCAAGATACTCCGCTGTTGCAACATCTGAGGCATGCAACTGGCCGCAATCATCACCTTGAGCAACAATGCCACCTTGCACCCCGTAGCGATTCAGATTCTGCTCGCCAGAATTGCTGATCTTATCCAATCCGACCCACATCATACCGTGCTGACTAGCTAGCGTTTGCAGGTATTGCAACGTCATTGACTGATCGCCATTCATTGCCCCACCACTGGTAAAGCCAGCCGCGATTTTGCCCGCCCATTTTTGGTAATACCAAGATTCACTGCTTGCATCGGCAAATGCTTTAAACTGCGCTGCTACGCCGCCCATATAGGTCGGTGAGCCAAAGATAATCGCATCGCACTCAGCAAGTTCATTCATTAGGCTAGGGTTCACAAAACGTCCCTCAATAATCTCACTGCCTTCAATTCGGTGAGAGAGGATTTCACATTCACCTTGCTGCTGAATGTCTTGTTGTTCAACGCCAGCGGCAATCGCGCGAGCAAGCTGACCAGTAACGTCGGTTTTAGAGAAATAAATAATCGCAATTTTAGACACAATGGTTCCTTTTTCATTGTTGATTTTGAATCGTGCGAATAAGGCTAAAACCTCAAGCTTGGTTGAGGTCAAGAGATGGTTTGAAATGAGTTAACTAAATGTTTGCTGATTGATTTAAGAGCAATGTAGTTGTTTTTGAAGTAACCGCGATCGCTAACTTATCCGCAGGGGACCTTGTTATTGAGCGGTTTGCTTTCGGGGTGGTAACCGGGAGAACATTCAAGTCCGTTTTGATTAGAGGAGAATTCTACAATGGTGTGGTAAGCGCTGCAGTTTTTAGGATGTTGAATGAGCCTATTAAAGGATTTAGTGGTGATGGTTTAGGGAATCAAAAGGATATTCGTGGTTTGCCAAGAATAGCAAGTTCACAAGTAATTGGCCCTGAAGTTTATTGGTAAGAAAGAGGTGGTGCAACGTATGAGGCAGCACAACTTACGCAATATAGTGGAGTGAGGCAATGTAATTCGGGCAGCATGGTTGTTTGTACTTTTGTTGGTTATCATAACCCTGACAAAATTGGTTCTGAAGCAGTTATTGATATTCCTGGTTTAAGTGAATCGGCTGAAGTGTTAAGCTTCACATCTGAAGTTACGAATAATAATAGAATTAGAGTGATCACAAAGTTAGTAGTTGAAAGTAACGGAATCTATGAGGCTATAAATAACATATCTAAGCTAGATGATTTAATTAATTACTGTAAATCAGAATGCAATAACAGGGAGTTTAATTTTGAGCATAAATAGAAAGGTTTTTTGGATTCTTACTATTCTATTTAGTAGGTTTTCATATAGTAATGATCTTTATCTGGATATTTTTAGTGAAGTCCTCAACACTACAAGCTATGATGTATACGATAACCTTGAAGAAATAAAGTATAAAGATGAGTGTAGTTATCACTATATTAAAGGAATGTTTTATTATCGAGGTATCGTTTTTGAACAAAAACTCGATAAGGCTTTATTAAACTTGAAGGTTGCTGGGGATTGCGGTAATAAATACGCCATAAGACAGCTTGTGGCACATTTCTCAGAGGAGAAGTTTTTTTCTGAAGATAGTTTGACGCATTGGTATAAGAAAGGAGATGAATATAACGACCCAATAACTTCAGCAAATTATGCTTATTTTCTATACTATAATAAAGAAAATTATGATCACGATGAAGTTATTAGGTTATTGGAAAAAATTCTGGAGTACAAAAATGCTGCCCCAGCTTTTCCTCTATATATAATGAGCCAGGTGTACTTAAAAGAAAATAATGAATGTAAGGCTATGAAATATTTGATTAAGTCTATAGAGAATGGTGGAGTCGGGTATATAGATGAGTATATCTCCTTGAAAAAGAAGAACACATGTAAGTGATGTTTTTATTGCTGAAGTATTGGTGCTAGCTCTCGTAGCATAAAGGATAGAGTTCAACGATGTAGCGTTGGTATGTCGTGTATAAAAGCGTTAAAGGAATATCTTAAAAAGGATGAGTAGATGATCGTTTTATCGAGGGTCGTATCACTGTTTCTACTATTGATGTTGGTAGTTATGCTGCACACCGAGCTTTCAATTAGCGACGGTAATACCAATCTTTATGCTTTCATTCCTTTTGCACTAGTTTACTTATTACCTTTGTTCCCTAATTCGATTCTGGTCAAAATTAAAGTAATAATCATAATGGCTTTCGTGGTCTCTGTGGTGCTGTGTTTCGGTGTTTGGTTAACGTTCCCTGCAACAAGGGGAGCTGTCATCGGTTACTTTTTCGTAATTAACATACCAATATTTTTGACCCTTTATCAGAGGGTGAAAGCGGAATAAAAATAGCTGATGTATACCCGTGATCATGTTGGTGAGTTCGGTAGCGGTTTGTTTGGATGCCTAAGTGGCAGCGTGATATCTATTACGAAGATAAAGAGAGAAGCGAATAAACATGGTTATAATTTCTAGAGTTTTTGCGGGACTATTTCTCATAATGATAACCATTATGATGGTAAAGTTTTATTCATATGGTTATCAACTACCAATATGGATACCGTTATACCTGTATGTAACACTTTCTCTTCCGTTATTAAATAATCTGACGATATATAAAATTCGGCACTTTATATTTTTTGTTTTTGTTGTCTCTATATTTTCCCATGCTTACATATGGTTTAACCTGCCTGGGTTAGCTACTTTAGCCGTTAAGCATTTTTGCGTTATTAATCTCCCTTTGTTTGGTTTACTGATTTACCGAGTTCGAAATGATGAGAAGATTAGTGTTAGTAAATAGCTTGATTTGGTTGATTTTTACTTAGTACAAAGTAAAGCAATCTTTCCTCTTCTTGGGTATCAGTTCTATGAGCATTAGAGGGGTACAAATGGCTTAAAGGATGGAAATTTTATTTTGATCTATCGAGCAGTTTTCATAGTGAAAGAAGAAGTTCGTGACTTTACGGGTACCTCTTATGCTCAATAAGAGATAATATTTGTTCAAATAATACTGGAGACCAAACTTTGAACATTTTGTCTAACGTGTTTTTCTCTATGCGACAGTTAATGGAAGAGCGAGGTCAATCAGATCCAGACTTGAATGCTAGATTGCTTTTCTCAATCTTTTTTGCTCCCACTGCTTTGATATGCTTTAGATAAAAATAACAGATAAACAGGTTGTTATAGCTAGGGTTATTCATGACGATTTTTTTCTTTGCTTGCGCCATCTCTATTTTCTGCATGTATTTAAGGTTCTCCAAGAAGAAGCTTCCTCTAGTTAAAGTGGCGCTATTGGTTTCGGCAATGTGTCATGTTTTTATCATGAAAGAATACAGTGGTGACCTTCAGCTTATGCGTTCTTTCTCTTCACTGTTTTTTGCCATTAATTTTGGTTTGTTTGTGACCACCAAGTGATATCAAAAGACGATTTAGTATAAGTTTTTTCGGGAAAATAATTAGTATTCCACCTCTAATTTAGCTGATGGCGTTGGTAAAATAAAACAATCGGAGAATATAATGAATACAACAGTAAGACTTTTGAAAATAGGTACTCTCTTTACGCTTTTCAGCATATTTTTAGTTTGGCTATTTTGTACAACACCTGATACTAGTACATTTAAGACTGTAAACTTGAGCTTGGATGAGGTGCTTTGTGCTGATTCTAGGGGATGGAGAAATGGGACAAAAGTTGCGATAATTAAAGATAAAAAAAACAATCTACAATATTATGCAGATAGCCTATCACCACGGATGTGCAGGTGGTTACAAACACAACTTTTAAGCACAACAACATTAGTTGCTTCCGGTGCCTATGATGCAAGTTATGATCAGGGAAAAAATATTGAGTTACAACAGATATATTTAGGAAAAGAAATGATCTATCAAGATCAATATACAACCGAAGCAGGATTTTGTAAGTATATCCCTTTAGTAGCATGTATATGAATTAGTGTATTACAGAAATGTTGGTGCTAGCTCTGTCGCTGAAAGGAGCAGAAAAAACTTGGGAAAGAAAATAATAAAATTAGATCGTTGGCACGTATCTTTTATCATCTTTGTTTTGTTTACATTGTGGTATGGCTATGTGCCGCCTGAGCGCGTTGAGTATTTGACAGAATCATTTGAAATTGGTCGCGTCACTTGTGAATACAACACTCGCTCTGGCTCATATATCGAAATCCTCGATGCAAGAAAGGACAGAGCTCAACGATATAATGCTGGCATGTCAGTTGATAAATGCAACGATCTAAAAACAACGCTCAAGGCATACCAGCAAATTGAAGTCGAGACGAGAATACTTGATGATGATTCAATCTTAGAAGACTATCTAATAGAAAGAAGGCCTATTTTTTATCTCTATCTCGGTAAACGTAAAATCAAGCTGGAAACGAAGATAGAAAGTGATAGAGATCTCTGTAACTACTTTCCATTCCGGCTATGTGGCTCCGATTAAACTGGCTAATTTATCTAAGTAAAAAGCCAATGTAGATACATCGGTTGTTTATGGGCTATTTCTTTCTGCGGGTATAAATGCGTGAGGCGGTTTTTGGCTCCTCAAGCTTGGTTTTCTCTTTTGCCAGTTTGAGTACCGCTTTTTGTAGCATCAAGTTGTTTGGGTAAGTGATTAGGTTGCCGTTGTCGTGCTTGATCAGCACATGGAACATGCGGATTTCCTGAATCTCACCACTGATGTCTTCGTCTTTATCCACGACTTTAATTCGATCACTGACGCGGTATGGGAAGACAAAGAAGATCAGAAAGCTTGCTGTGATGTTACTTAGAATCGACCACTGTGCGATGAAAGCCACACCCAATACCGCAAAGATAGACGATAGGAAGAGTGACACATCGCCGTAGCCAATACCGGTTACGATGGCGAAAAGCGAAGCAAACAAAAACAAGAACGCGACGTTGAAGCAGCGCTGAATAAAGCTCAAGCGTGCTTTGTTTACGCCTTTAGCTTCTGCCAAATTTAGGATCGCACGGTTGGCGATTTTCTTTAGCAAGCGATAAGCGATCAGAATGATGACGCCCATCAACACTTTATAACCGATAGAGCCAGCCGTGAAATACTGACTGATTTGCTCTAAATGCATCCAATGATTCATTTCTTCAACTCGAGAATATTAAGAAGGCGCGAGTTATAGCCGATTTTGGCTCGCAAGTAATTAACTATTTTCAATGCAGAGCACGATTATTGCTGAACGAATTTTGACCTATATCTCAGTTCCGAATTGAGAGGGAATGAACCCTGATATCTGGTGTGTCGGCAGCTGCTAATCTAGATCAGTAGCTTGTTGATGTTACGTACAGAGAGGGGGGATGCAATGGAAGAAGATGAAAGGGCCATCATGGGGTTAGTGGCTATTGTTGGTTTTGTGCTGCTTTGGATATTCCTCGAAGAGTTTGGTTACTTTGGTTTATTAACCCTCTATAAATAAGCCCCGTAAAACTCTGGGTTCGACGGGGCTTTGATTTTCTGCTTATGCGGTTTTAGCTTACGGCGCGAACCTTACCTTGCTTCAAGTCATTCAGCACTTGTGCTTTCGGACCATCAGCAATCACGCTGCCTTTCTCCATCACAATCACGCGATCAACAATATCGAGCATTGAGGTTTTGTGCGTAATCAAAATCAGCGTTTCACTTGGTTTTAACTGCGCTAATTGATGCTTGATGTGCATCTCTGAACGGTTATCCATTGCACTGGTTGGTTCATCCATTAAGAGCACAGGAGGGCGACCCAAGAACGCTCTTGCAATGGTCACAGCTTGACGTTGACCACCAGACAACATGCCGCCACCTTCGCCCACTTGGCGCTCTAGACCCGCAGGATCTGATTGAGTGAAGGTGGTCACGCCCGCACGGTTGGCGGCGTCTAATACATCGCGATCATCGGTGAGCGGGCGACCTAGGGTAATGTTGTCGCGAATAGAACCGAAGAACAGATTCGAATCTTGCGGTACGCAGCCGATATTGCGTCGTACATCCACGTGGTGAAGTTGTTCGATGTCAGTGTCATCAATACGCACGTGACCTTCTGTCGGCTTGTACAGACCCATTATCAAGCGTTCTAGCGTGGTTTTACCCGAACCAATACGACCGATGATTGCGACTTTTTCACCTGGATTAATCGTTAGGCTTAAATCACGAATCGATGCCACTGGCGCATCTGGGTAATGGAAGGTCACACGGTCAATCTCAATCTTACCTTGTACGATAGGACGGTGAATGTAGCGTTTGCCTTCTTCTTGCTCGTCTGGCATTTCCATCACTTGGTTGATGATGGTCATTGAAGATTTCGCTTGGTTGTATCGAGTTGAAAGCAAAGAAAGCTGAACCATAGGACCAATCGCTCGACCACTCAGCATGGTTGCAGCAATCAAACCACCCATGGTTAGGTCACCATTGGCAATTAAGTACACGCCTAGAATGATCATGCCGACGTTACTACTTTGCTGCACAAAGCCCGCTGCGTTTTGAATACTGTCGGTGATACGACGGCTCTTGATGTTCCAGTTTGCCATGTGCGCAACGGCTTCTTCCCAACGGTATTGGAATTGGCTTTGTGCACTTAGCATTTTCACCGTTTCTAAGCCAGATAAGCTCTCAATCAAGTTGGCGTATTTCTGTGAAGCAAGGCGAGAACCTTCTTCAATCGAGCGGCGAAGTGGACCTTGAATCAGCGCCGAGTGAATCATCAGAATTACCACACCAATCATTGGTACGTAAACCAGATCGCCCGCCATCAGCCAGATGATGACTAGGAACAAAATTGCGAAAGGTAAGTCAATTAGCGCACTTACCGTGGCCGAGGTGAAGAACTCACGAATGGATTCGAACTCTTGCAAGTGTCGAGCAAAAGCACCCACTGAAGGTGGCTTGGACTCCATTCGGATACCCATCACTTTGCTAAACAGCTTGGAGGAAATCAGGATGTCGGATTTTTTACCCGCAACGTCGATGAAGTAGTTACGCAGCGATTTGAGTAAGAAGTCGAACAGGAACACCACGAAGATACCGCTCGCCAACACCCATAAAGTCTCAAACGCGAGGTTTGGTACTACCTTGTCGTACACCAAGCGAGTGAACATTGGTGCCGCAATGGCAAAGATGTTGATGAGGAGAGAAGCGATAAGTACATCGCGGTAGATGCGTTTCGATTGCCACAATGTTGACCAGAACCAGTGACCTTCTTTGGTTTTGAGCACTTCGGGAGAGCGCTCGTCATAACGGAATTGCTTTTTAACTAAAAAGTAGCGACCAGTGTACTGCTCAAGTAGGTCTTCTAGCGGAATGGAGATAGGCACCATTCCGCTTTCTAGGGTGGTGATTTCAGCTTCTTGTTTCTCAACATCGATGCTATTGAGAACGCAAGAATCGCCACCCTTGAGAAGTAAGATAGCCGGCAGAATCAGGCTCGAGATCTTGTCTAATTCTGCACGGTTTTCCTTGGCAACCAATCCGGCCCTTTCCGCCGCTCGTGGTAGCAGAAACGGAGTGAGCTTGCCATCAGAGAGCGGAAGGCCGTTAATCAGTGCTTCCGGTGAGTTGGCTAGCCCGAAGTATCGGCTAACGTAAATGAGCGAATTCAGTAAAGGGTCTTTCATCCTTGGTGTACCTTCGTTATTCCTTGTCGACAATGAAGCCTTGGAAGACTTCAACAAAATGCTCGGTTAGGAAATCCAACTGAATCTGTGTTTCAACACGCGATGCAATCGTCGTAATACCCAAGTTATGAGCGGTACGAGAAATCGATGTCAGCGTGAACTTTTGTTTCTCGTCGTGCAAGTTGTGGGTGAACAGATAATCCAGTTTTACGTAATTCGGGCGGAATTCCTGAATGTACTCAAGTGACTGGAAGTTACGGCCGTAGTTATCAACACCGAACTCCGCACCCGCTTGACGAATCGCATTACACAACAGAGCCGTGTGGTGCGGATGGTCAATGAAACACGCTTCTGGAAGCTCAAAGTGCAACATAGGAGCCACTTTTGAGTGCTTCTCTAGCATGCTAGTGGTCCAACGAATGAACGATGGTTGAGACAAGCTACTTTGGGCAATGTTGATGGCTACTGGCTCTTTTAGCTCGCCACTTTCAAGCATCTTGATCATCGACTCGATGACGTATTGGTCGAAGATGTTGGTTGCTTCTAACTGTTCAAGAGCAAACAAGTATTGGTTCGCACGGTAGGTTTCACCATCTTTTTCGATGCTTGAGAACACCTCATTGTGGAACACTTTACCCCAAGTGTTCTTCGCAGACTGGAAGCGGAATTTAATCCAGTCGCTGTGAATCGCTTCTTCAACCAGCGCTTTCCATTGCTGTTTACCCATTAGGTTCGAGGTGTTTTCACCACCCACGAAGCCGTAAGCTTTATCTGGCTGCGCTTTGGCTTTTGATAGAGCGTTATCCACCATCGATAGCACTTCTGTACGTGTTTTCTGATCTTTACTGTGCGCGACACCCAGTGACGCTTTTGGTTTCGCCATGCCAGTAGGATCGGTATTAAGGCCATTCACACAGTTGACGATGCTGTCTGCGAGAATGCGCAACTCGCTCTCATCCATGTGCGGGAATAGTAGACCAAATTCGTCGCTAGACAGACGAGCAATGGTTGCTCCCGGTACATCGATGGTGTTCTTGAGACGTTGAGATAACTCTTTCACGTGGGCATCGGCGCGTTGGTAATCTTTGGTCTCGTAAATGTCACCAATGTACTCAGCATGGAGTAGCGCGATACCCCCTTGCGTTTGCTCTGCCAGCCATTGATCAACTTGGTTGATGTAGAACGAGCGGTTACCCAGTTTGGAGATTGGATCTAGGTAAGCTTGAGCACGCAGACGCTGCGCCTCTTTTGCCTGTTCTTTAAATGACAGTTCGATTTGTGCCGACATCGAGTTGATGCCGTCGACGACTGCAATCAAATCTTTGGTTTTTGGACGAGCCAGTGGGTCGCCAAATTGGTTGTTAGCAATCTCGTGCATTTTCTTCACGATGGCCGCTAAAGGTTTGAGTGAGCGACGTAGGATGTAAGAAATTGCTAAAAGGCCTGCTAGGAAGATAACGCCAAACGCAGTCAGCAGGCGAACAAAGCCTTGCCATAGCTGTTCGTATGCTGCACCTGGATGGCTGATGATTTCCACTTCTGCAAGCTGCATCCAACCGCTGGTTACCACGCGTTTGTCGTGAATAGCTTTGAACAGATTTAAATCGATAAACCATTGCGGCACACTTGTCGGTTTAACCGGGTATGAACGTACGATTTGGTAATCGGAATCTAACGCGGTGAGACGTACGACAGAATAAGTACTGCCGTCGAACAACGCATTAATCACGGATTCAACGGCGACCTTATCTTTGTCTTTTAGATACGGTGCCAGTGCCAAACCAACGGTGTTAATGGTGTTGTTGACCTCTGAACGTTGCTGCTGCTCCAAGCTGTCTCGAGTAGTGTTGAACTGGATTACGAATACTGATGCCATCAAAAGTAAAAAGACCGTAACCATTCCCACTACAAGCTTATTATATAGGGTCATGTTTTTCACTCGTCATAGTTAATTTTAGGTTTCTTTAACTGCAACTTACGTTCGCGCGAGCGTAAGTCATTCCAAAGGCTCAAACGTGAGGCTTTTCCTGCTAGCTCTCCACTGCTGGCAGAAGACTTCATTAGCCACAAGTTTTTACCATTAAAACTGTAAATCGGTAGTAAGTCGCTACGCTTGGAAGCTCGAACAATTTCTGGGTTGAGATTGTCGAGGATGAGCGGCTCAGAGCTTGGTGTTGGGTAATACGCCAGCACCATGTGAAATTGATTTAGTCTGATCGCTTTTACGTACACCAAGCGCATTTTTGAATCTGGGATTCCGAGTTCGAGCAATGAGAAATACTTTGCTATCGTGAAGTCTTCACAATCACCGGCATTACTGCCTATAAACTCGAGTGGTGTTGCCCAATAGTCTTTTTTGCCCCACAAATTGATGTCATCGACAAAATAGAGTTGGTTAAAAAAGTTGTTCACACCGGAGAGTTTCTTTTTATTGCTCTGGACTTGTAAGGAATCCAAATTCTCTCGCCATGTTTTGACGCGCTGCCCTGCCCGTTCACCATAAACTGAAGTGACCGTATCGACCCATCGTTGCTCTTTGCTGTTGAGCGCCCCAATTTGGAACGAAAAACAACTGATGCTGATTAATAATGTAACTTTACGCTTCAATTTGGATGGCATATTCGACTCACATCACAAGTGTACCCTTGAAATGGGTTCGTTGGTGAGAAAAGTGCTTTTTATTTAACCACTTGTCATCATGTAAGAACACATTGTTTGTACCTTGCAAACACTTACTCCTTCAGTGCGTTGGTTTTGGCGCTCAAAATCGGTTTGAGTAGATATTCGAGTACCGTTCGTTTCCCTGTGATGATATCAACAGATGCTGTCATACCTGGAATGATAGGTAAGTCCGCATCTTGTCCGAAACTTGTTTTCTCTGTGCGTACACGGACGATGTAGAAGCTGTTGCCTTCTTCGTCCTGTGTGGTGTCGGCACTGATGTGTTCCAACTCTCCCTCTAAGCCGCCGTATTTAGTGAAGTCGTACGCAGTGAATTTCACGATGGCATGAAGGTCTGGACGCAAGAAAGCGATGTCCTTCGGCGCGATCTTCGCTTCCACTAATAAGGTGTCTTCGGTCGGCACGATTTCTACAATGTCCATACCCGGCTGGATAACGCCACCGACGGTGTTGACATTCAATGTCTTGATGGTGCCCGTTACTGGAGAAACCACCACGGTTCGGTTTACTCGGTCTTCCAAGCCCACCGCTGATTCGACTAGTGCTGAGAGCTGGTCTTGCGTGCTGTTGAGTTTTTCTTGTTGCTCGGAGCGGAATTTCAACGCGACATCGATACGGTTGAGCATCGATTCACGGATGCCCGATTTGATGACAGGGATCTTCAACTCGCTAGACGTCATTTCTCGACGGGTGTCGTTCACCTGACGTTGCAGCTTTAAGAGTTCAATTCTAGGTACGACGCCTTCATCAGCCAGAGGTTTGGTGATATCCAGTTCTTTCTTTGCATAACGATAGCTTTGACGAAGGTTGCTCACACGCGCTTGAATCTCCACCAAATCCTGTTGTTTCTGCTTAACTTGTTGGTCTATGACCGAAATTTGGTTGCGCAGGTTATCCAAGTCTTCGCGGTATTCTGCTTTCTGACGTTGAGTCAGGCGAGGGCGGTTCTCTTCAAGTGTTGGTGGGAACGTCAGTTTGCCGTAGTCGATAACGACATTCTTTTCCCAGTTGCTGTCGTCAAAATCACGATTGACTTCGACACTGTTGATTGAGGCTGAAAGCTGCAGTACCGAGGCGGTTAAGTTGGCAACTTGCTGTTCGCGCTCACGAAAATCGGAGCGGAAGCGGGTATCGTCAATCAGCAGCAGTTGCTGACCTTTCTCAACTTGTTGGCCTTCTTTGACTAAGATCTCTTTGACCAAACCACCTTCCAAGTTTTGCACCACTTGGATTTGAGAAGATGGAATGACTTTGCCTTGGCCTACGGTCACTTTGTCGATCTCAGCCCATGATGCCCAGCCAATGGCCGCAACAAAAAACAGCACCATCACCCACAGCATTAAGCGGGCACTATTTGGCGTGTTTAAGAGCAAAGCAGCGGTTTTGTCATCAACAAAGTCTAGCTCGTCGCTGCTCAGTTTGTTGTAGTTGTCTCGGCTCATCACATTCCTTGTTCTATAAAGACGGTTTATCTTTTTGATCTTATTATTATTAACCGAGCATGTCAGCATGCTCGGTTAATAAAAATGTGTGAAAGGGTAAGCATCCCTTTGTTTACTGTGCCTTGAACTGTGTTTTGTCCAACTGATGTTTTTTTAGTTTGTCATACAAGGTTTTGCGCGACACTTGTAATTCTAGTTGAACCTCTTTGAGTCTGCCTCTGTGTCGTTGCAAGGCGTCAAACAATAAGCAGTATTCAAAGTGTTCTGTGCGTTGAGTCATACTTTGGATTTCGATGCTCTTTTCACTGCTCCAATCCTCCATACGAAACACATCGGGTTTTAGCGCTCTTAACTCCGCAAATTGCCTCAATTGTTTGATGTTTTCAGGCCAATCGAGTTCCGTAACGCGTTTTACCTCATCGAGACTAATCTGAGGAGGTTGGAGTTGATAGCGACTCGCTGCGTGACGCACAAAGTGTTTGTATAGGGGACCGATGTCTTCTTTGCGTTCATTCAAGCTTGGCATACGAATTATCCTTACTGAGCTTTCAATGTCTTTGTCGACTGTGTTGGCTGCGCCAAAGACACGTTGCAGTTTTGGGTGTTCAAATAAGCATTGCCACTGTTTTGTCGAGATGTGTTCTGCACTGTGCAGGTACAAACTGCAATGGCTTTTACCGTCCGTAAGATGATGTATGGCTTTGTCTAGTGCATCGAGAGAAAGCTCGTACAAATCTTCGCCAGAAGCAATGAACAATTCATTTTCCGGTGTGGCGTGAATATCGTGAGCAAACTGCGCAGCCAGTCTTCTTCCTGTTCCATCTTCACCGACAAAAATCAGCGGCTGGTGGAGCGGGGTGCTGATCAAGGTACGGCGAATGTCGACCATGGCTTGGCTGTGACCAATCATCTTGGGACCAACATGGGTTTGCATGTCGAGTTCTTTTTTAAGCCAGACGTTTTCTCGTAATAAGGCCAACTTGTCACCAGCGTTATTAAGTGACTTAAGTAACTGTTCGGTAGAGAAGGGTTTTTCGAGAAAATCGTACGCACCACTCTTCATCGCTTCGACGGCAGTTTTCACATCGCCATGGCCGGTTAAGACGATAAATTGAAAGTGACTATTTTTGCCTAGCAGTGTGCGCATAAACTCTAGGCCATTCATCACGGGCATATGGATATCAGTGATGATCAATGCCGGTGCGCTTGGGTCTATTTGTTGCAGCGCTTCAACTGCGTTTGGAAAGCAAGTGACGTCAATCCCTTCGATTAATAGCGCTTGAGTAACCGCATCTCGGATATGGGGTTCATCATCAACAAAGAAAACGGGATTATGCATGAGAGTGTTCCTCTGCAGGACGAGGTGGGACTAAAGGCACGCTGACAATAAAGGTCATGCCGCCTGACTGCTGGGATTGCGTATCCATATCACTGAAAGCACTGTGATTGTAAGCACTTAGAGAGCCTTGATAGCTTTCTAAAATACGTTTTGAAATGGTTAAACCCAGCCCAAGTCCCTCAGGTTTAGTGGTGAAAAATGGATCGAATACTTTGGCTAATGCTTGTTCTGACATACCTGGTCCGTTGTCGGAAATCAGAATATCGCAGTTGTTTTCATTGCACTGTATCGCGATCGAAATTTGTGGATCGACACAGTGTCCTTCCATCGCTTGGGCTGCATTATGGAAGAGGTTTATCAGTACTTGCTCTAGCTCGACGCTGTGAATGGCGAGTTTCACGTCGCATTCAATATTTGGCACTTTTAGCGTCACCCCTTGTTTGATCAGCTTGCTGCTCAGAATGCGCGTTGCGTTATGTACCGCGTCGTGTAGCACGGACACCTCGTTGTGCGAATTATTGTCCGTTTTGCGCGTAAAGACTTTCAAACGAGCAATGACTTCGGCAATGGTGTCATTGAGAGAGAGCATTTTGCCGAGATTATCTGTCACCATAGAGTAGCGTTCCATCGCCATTAAACGTTGAGAGTTTTCTGTATAGGTGCGAAGTGCAGCAAGTGGTTGGTTGATTTCATGATTGATGCTGGCAGACAGCTCGCCCAATAGTGCGAGTTTCGCGGCTTGAGTGAGCTCTTGTTGGGTTTGCTTGAGCGCTTGTTGACTTTGTTCATATTGGTGCACGGTTTGTTGCAGCTGGTGGTTGGCTTGGCTCAGTACTATGGTGCGTTCCGTGACCTTTTCTTCCAAGTTTGTATTCATATTTGCTAATCGTGCTTTGTTGACTAGCATTTGAAACCACGCTAAGGCTATTAGGCCAACGAGCGAATACAGCAAAAGGTAAATCACATCCGCTTGCAATACCGCAGCAAACACTTCTTGTTGGCTAATCAGAGCGACAACACGAAAACCTTTGTCGAATAAGTTTGTTGCGTAAGCGAGGTAGTTGGGTGAAACCAATAGCTGATTGTTCTCCAACTGCGTCGCGCCGCTTTGTCCAGTCAACTCGCCACGATATTGAGGCAAGGTATCACCGTATTGTTGAGTCTGGTTAAGCTCTCGTTTTGCCTGTTCAGACAATGGGAATAGGGCTCGGTAGCGCCAATCGGGCAAGTTGCTCATGAAGACGACATCGTGCACACCGGTAACCAGTAACCCACCATTTTCTTGGGTTAACCCTTTTTCGAGTTGCTCCAAGTTTACTTTAACCGTAATGACGCCAGCGACCTCACCCTCAACCCAAAGCGGGGATGAGAAAAAGTAGCCGCGTTTGTTGGAACGTACGCCAAGGGCAACGTACTGAGCTTTCTCCCCATTTAAGGCGTGTTGAAAGTATGGACGGAAGGCAAAGTTCGAGCCCACAAAGCTGTCGTCTTGCTGGTAGTTACTAGATGCGATAACTAAGCCGGTTTTGTCGTGCACATAGATGGTATCAGCGAGGCTTTGTGCTAACCAATCGGCGAGCAATAAGTTGAGCGATTTTGATGGCTTACCTACTTTGACGGCTTCAAGCAATCTTGGATCATGGCTGAGTAAGTTCGGGATTTGCTCAAACTTTGCCAATTCATAATCGATTTCTTGGGCGACCTGTGAAGCTTGAGTTTGTAACTTGCTTTGCCACTGATCATGTTGATGCTGGGTTGCGTATTTATGGGTCAACATTAGCCCGACCAGACCGATGGCGAGCAAGACCAACAAAAAATGGCGCAGAGCTTTGGGGTTAAGTAGGTTCACGATTGGCTCACTGGTTTTTAACGCCATGTTATCAAAAGGCATTTAATGATGTTGTGAGCTGCTGCGACAACGTGACACAGCACAAAACTGCAATCAGGGTTCTTGCTTGCTGTCCTTGTATTTCCTTAGTATCGGGCGCACAATCGACAAAAACGAGTGAAGGAGTGAAGATGGAACTTGCTGATATTCGTCGTGAGTACACAAAAGGTGGCCTGCGTCGTAAAGATTTAAAAGCAGATCCGATTGATCAATTTAACCTATGGTTAGAGCAAGCGGTACAAGCGGGGCTAACGGATCCTACGGCGATGACGGTCGCAACAGTGGACGAAAACGGCATGCCGTTTCAACGTATCGTGCTGCTAAAAAGTGTCGATAAAGATGGCTTTGTGTTCTACACCAACTTGGGCAGCCGCAAAGCGCAGCAGCTTGGGCATAACAGCAACATCAGCCTGCATTTCCCATGGCACCCCCTTGAGCGTCAGGTTCACATCACGGGCGTGGCAGAAAAGCTAACACCGATGGAGAACATGAAGTACTTCACTTCTCGCCCGAAAGAGAGCCAATTAGCGGCGATCGCAAGCAAGCAAAGCAGCCGCATCTCTGCACGTGGCGTATTGGAAGGTAAGTTTTTAGAGCTGAAGCAGAAGTTTGCTAAAGGTGAGATTCCTATGCCAACCTTCTGGGGCGGTTTCCGCGTTAAGCCACAAAGCATTGAGTTCTGGCAAGGTGGTGAACACCGTCTGCATGACCGCTTCTTGTTCTCAAATCAAGAAGGTGAGTGGAACATCGACCGTCTTGCGCCGTAGTCACTTCGATGACGAGATAAAAAAACACCGCCGAAATGGGCGGTGTTTTTGTTTTCGAGTTTGGAAATTCAACGTTCGCCATTGAGAACAACAGACAACTGATGTTTCAGCAGCGTCTTTGGCACGATGGAGCCGTAACCTGCTTCCATCGCTTTATCGATAAGCTCGTTCTTACTGTTGGCTTCAAATTTAGTGCGCAGACGAGCGACATGCCCTTCTACTGTCTTGGTTGAAATCCCCATCACTTGAGAGATAAATTGCGGTTTCTTACCATAGAGCAGTAAGAATAGCGTCTCTTGCTCACGGCAGGTCAGCTTTTCTGGCTCGGGTTTAAGATTAGAAAAACGGAAGATAGACTGTTGATTTGGTGCACCACCAATGGCTCGGCAAACCCAATAGCCGACTTCAATCACAGCGGTGTCCGTTAGCTCACGGCCATAAAAGATGGTACCAATGATGTTGCCGTCTTCATCTCTCCAAGGTGTCTTGGTAAAAATGTGCGCGCGCCAATGGCCATCTGGATAAGGATGTATATCAAGGATCTTCAGCGACTCGCCGGTTTCAATCACATGCTTGTCTTGTTCTTGAAAGTCTTGGGCGCACTCAATGGTAGGGCTAGCCATTTCGAAGTCTGTCTTACCGATACAAGCTTCGGGCGAATCGTACCCAATTAACTCGGCGTATTCCTGATTCACATAGCGGAATACCGAATCTTTATCTTTGCATCCCCAACAACCCGGTAGCTGTCGAAGGAGCGACTGTTCTATGGTATTGACTGGAATATTCACAAGGGACTCACTACTGCTATATCGCCTGCATGATTACAGGTCGTTCCCTCACTTTGCTTTGCCTGCGTTTACATTATCGCATTACCTTGATCATGCTTTCGAGAATCGCGCCAGATAGAACTGGAAGAGAGAAGGTCTATCAAGATAGCTCTGCGTGATGATTAACGTCAGGATACAGTGAGATGTCCGATATATTAGCAGCTTATGCCATTGTTTTCATTGGCGATAGGCAAAAAAAAGCCAGCCTGAAGACGGGCTGGCAACACAAGATATAATCTTGTCGACGTGTAGAAGAGGTTCTAAATTACGTAGCGAGGGTCTGCTAAGTAAGTTAGAGGTATCAAGTAGATACCGATGAGCTCAGGGTCGTATGCATCCTAGAGCTCGAGGTCTAATGTATTGAATCGAGAAGAGGTTAGTAAGGGGGGAAATCCCTCTATGCCACTGTTTTTCGGGCATTTCGTGCGCGTTCGATCGTAATTTTCATCTTACCTTTTACATTAATGTGCATTTTAATTGCGAGGATCTTTGCTAAGTGTTTGTCTCACCTTTGGTAATTTTTGCTATCTGCCCGTTTTTGTTAAAAAAATTGGTTGCACATTGACCGTAAGTTACTCTTACATGATCATCGTTCCGGAACTATGATCATGTAGAGAGCCTTGATCGTGTTGGTTTGATCTTGTGCGATTGACTCGGGGAGGAGTTGCAACCCAACCGAGAAGGTATATGATGCCAAGGTGTAAGCTGACCGTGTAAAGACGACTGTTGAAATGAGTAACCCAGATAACCCGAAAGCCCTGCTGCATAAAGAGATCATGCTGCCTAAGCCAGCAGAATTGATCACGCTTCCGTCTTATATGGAATGCCATGATCATGCTTACACCCAGATCGTGATCGGCTTGAAAGGACAAGCGGAATTTGAAGTGCGTGGACAGGGCAACCTGGTTGGTCCGGGACAAGGTTGTATCGTAACAGCGTCTTCTGATCATGCTTTCGGCGGCGTGATTCATCAATCAGATATTTTGGTGCTCAATATGCCAAAGCCAGCCAATGATGACTCCGAGATGCTGCAGAAAATCAACAATCTAGAGCGTTCTCATCTTTACTTCCAGTTGGATGGTCAAATCCAAAAGCTGATTCAGATGCTGGTGCAAGAGATGCGTAATCACCCAGATGACCTACTGCTAAGCCGTGCGTGTAACGATACCGTGATTGCTCTGATGCAGCGTCATATCTCAGCATTTGAAACGTCGAGGAAAGAGTCTCGCTTTGATCTGGATGCGATTGACCGTTACATCGAGCAGCACTTGAGCCACAAAATCAGTGTGGCGCAGCTGGCGGGCAGTGTGTTTTTGGGCGAAAGCCAATTCCATAGCTTGTTCAAAGATCAGATGGGCATTACGCCGCATCAGTACGTGCTAGGCAAACGCATCGACATGGCGCGCGATTTGATTGAACAAGGTCACTTAACCTTGGGACAAATTGCTGAATTCACAGGTTTCTCGAGCCAAAGTACCTTTACGCATACTTTTACTCGTTTACAAGGGTTATCGCCTTCTCAGTATAAGAAACAGGTTGGCTAACTATATTGGTATAGTTGCTTATCTGATGACAGCCGCGCATGAGTCGCGGCTTTTTTGTGCTTGCGTTTTGTACAGGAAAGTCGAACTTTTTTGCGTAATTCTCCGAAAGTTTTCATTGTTTTTGTCCGTTCCTCACAAAAGCGCAATCTAAATCCTTCTTATTCAAACAAAAATTGCTCAAAACCTATCTACCTTTGTTGTAAATGACGGGCAAAGATGAATTTTTACAACACAATATATTATGTAATTGCGTGTGACTATGTAGATGTTTTGTTATAAAAGCGAGTTTTTAGCAAAAAGCTCGGAGTTTTTGACAAGTATTCTTCTCGGGCTCAAAATACACTGCCAGCCATTGATGATCCTCGAAGCGGTTTTCGAGGAGAGAGATTGAGGAAAACGCATGTTTACTGCAACGAACGTGTTAACACCGGAATTTATCGAGCAGCCGCTTGATAAGTTGTGGTCACTGATCTCGCCATTGTACATGGTGGACGAGTCTCAATGGCTAGAGCAATTATTGCCACTAGCGACGCCGACAGCGGAAGAAAAATCGGCAATCACGATCCAAACAACCCAGCTTATCGAAGCCATCCGTGCGGATAAGAAGTCAATTCAGATGATTGATGCGCTACTGCTGGAATACAGCTTAGATACTCATGAAGGTATCTTGCTGATGTGTCTTGCAGAAGCATTGATGCGTATTCCTGATTCAGCAACGGCGGATGCACTGATTAAAGATAAGTTAAGCGTAGCGGATTGGAAATCTCATCTTAAGAGTTCTGATTCCGTGTTCGTTAACGCTTCAACTTGGGGCTTAATGCTAACGGGTAAAGTGATTGGTCTTGGTGAGCAAGAAACCCAGAGCCCAGGTCAGGCTGTAAACCGTCTGGTAAACAAATTCTCAGAACCTGTGATTCGCAAAGCCATGTATCAGGCAATGAAGATCATGGGTCATCAGTTTGTACGTGGTCGTACTATTGAAGAAGCGCAGAAGAACGGTCGTCCAATGCGCGACAAAGGTTTCACTTACTCATTCGATATGTTGGGTGAAGCGGCGCTGACCACGGCAGACGCAAGCAAGTACTTCAAAGATTACCTAATGGCGATTGAAGCCGTTGGCCGCGAAACGTACGGCAGTGATACGAGCCCTGCGCCTTCTGTCTCTATTAAGCTTTCTGCACTTCACCCACGTTACGAAGTGGCGAATGAAGAACGCGTGATGACAGAGCTTTATGACACCTTAACGCAACTGCTTAAACGCGCTATCGAAGTGGATGTTGCCATCACGATTGACGCAGAAGAAGCGGACCGTCTTGAGCTGTCATTAAAACTGTTTGAAAAACTGTACCGCAGCGACCTAGTGAAAGGTTGGGGCAAGTTTGGTCTAGTAGTTCAAGCCTACTCGAAACGTGCACTGCCTGTACTCGTATGGCTAAACGGTCTAGCGAAAGAGCAGGGTGATTTGATCCCGCTTCGTCTAGTAAAAGGCGCGTACTGGGACAGCGAAATCAAGTGGTCGCAACAAGCGGGTTACGAGAACTACCCTGTTTACACGCGTAAAGAAGCGACGGATGTTGCTTACCTAGCGTGTGCGCGTTTCCTACTGAGTGAAGGCGTGCGCGGTAATATCTTCCCGCAGTTTGCTAGTCACAACGCGCACACTGTTACTGCGATTGCTGTAATGGCAGAGCACAAAGATTACGAATTCCAACGTCTGCATGGTATGGGTGATTCGCTTTATAACCATGTAATGGACACTTATGGTCAGCCAGTACGTATTTACGCGCCAGTCGGTAGCCATGCGGATCTACTGCCTTACTTGGTTCGTCGCTTACTAGAAAACGGCGCAAACAGTTCGTTTGTGCACCGTTTGGTGGATGCGCGTTGTCCTATTTCAGAGCTGACGCATCATCCTGTTGATGTGCTGACCTCTTTTGAGACGCTACACAACGGTCAAATTCCAATGCCAACCGGCATCTTCCCAGAGCGTAAAAACTCGTACGGTGTGAACGTTGATATCGATAGCGAAGCGAAGCCGTTTGAAGCGCAGGTTGAAAGTTTCCTGAACCAGAAGTGGACCGCGGGTCCGATCATCAACGGCGAAAAACATGCCGAAAGCATGATCAAGGAAAACTCTGCAGAGATCATTACTGCCCCTTACGATCGTCGTATTGAAGTGGGTCAGGTGGCTTTCGCAAGCCTTGATCATGTTTCCGCTGCAATCGAAGCGGCTGATGCTGCATTCCCAGAGTGGAAAGGCACCGCAATTGAACAAAAAGCGGCGTGCCTAGATAAGCTTGCGGATCTGATGGAAGAAAACTTGGCTGAGCTGGTGGCGATTTGTCACCAAGAAGCGGGTAAGACGATTCACGATAGTATTGATGAAGTGCGTGAAGCGGTCGATTTCTGTCGTTACTACGCGAAACAAGCGCAAAACCTTCAACCGTTCGAATTAGAAGGCTTTGATGGCGTGAAACGCATTTCTAGCCGCGAAGGCTTGGGTGTATTCGTTTGTATTAGCCCATGGAACTTCCCTCTGGCGATCTTCCTTGGTCAAGTCACAGCGGCATTGGTTGCAGGTAACACAGTTGTGGCTAAGCCAGCTGAGCAAACCAGCTTAATTGCGGCGCGTGCGATTGAACTGATGCTAGAAGCAGGCTTCCCGGCGGGCGTGATTCAGCTATTGCCGGGCCGTGGTGGTGAAATCGGTCATGCATTGACATCTCACGATGCGATTGCTGGTGTGGCATTTACTGGTTCGACAGCAACGGCGCAACGCATCAATGTGACGCTTGCCGAGCGTAGCGCGAAGCCAGTACCGTTTATCGCTGAAACTGGCGGTCAAAACGCCATGATTGTGGATAGTACGGCACTACCAGAACAAGTTGTGCGTGACGTGATTCGTTCTGCTTTCGCTTCTGCTGGTCAACGTTGTTCTGCCCTGCGCGTTCTGTTCGTTCAAGAAGACGTTGCGGATCGCATCATCAACCTTATCCAAGGTGCGATGAATGAACTGCATGTTGGTATTCCTTACCTACACAAAACCGATGTGGGTCCGGTTATCGACAGCAATGCAAAAAATAAACTCCTTGCTCACCTAGAGCACATGACAAACACGCAAACCAAAGTTGCACAGCTGCAATTGGATGAAGCGTGTCAGCACGGTGATTTTGTATCACCAAGTGCGTTCGAAATCTCGGGCATTAATGTTCTGAAAGAAGAGCAATTCGGTCCTATCTTGCACATTGTTCGCTTTAAAGCGTCTGAGTTACCAAATGTGGTTGAGCAAATCAACCAAACTGGTTTTGGTCTCACAATGGGCATCCACAGCCGTAACGAAACCACTTACCGTTGGATTGAAAAACACGCTCGCGTGGGTAACTGCTACATCAACCGCGATCAGGTCGGTGCGGTCGTTGGCGTTCAGCCATTCGGTGGTCAAGGTTTGTCGGGTACGGGTCCGAAGGCCGGTGGTCCTCACTACCTATACCGCTTTACTAAACAACATCTTGTTCAAGCAGATAAGGCGTAAGGAGTCGCATTATGGTTCATCAGATCACGTTTTTTAAAGATGCATTCTCTGCGTGGGAGCAGTGGAATCTGACCGATTTTGATTACAAATGCGAGCATTTGCTGGCATTTAAATCTGCCATTGAAGAGCAGCATAGCGTGGTTGGCAAAGTGGTGTCTTACCACTTACAGCAAGCCTCGTCTCTGTTGGCAGAAACTCATCAGTTAGTGGGCCCTACGGGTGAAACTAACGAGCTGTACACAGCGGGTCGCGGTGTGGCTTTGGTCGTTTGTGAAAACAACCTAGAACACACAGAGAACGCACTGTACAGCACATTTGCAATGATCACCTGTGCTTTGATTGCAGGCAACAGTGTGGTGATTTGCAGTGACAATGCAGAGCTTAATCAATTGGTTAAGCATGCTGTGGCGTCAGCAAACTTCCCATCTAACTTAGTCCAAGTGGTTGCGTACGATGCGTCTTCCCCGTTGTTAGACAGTGACGTACGTAGTGTGGGTTATGTTGGGCATTCACAGGTTGAGCACGCGCTTAACCTGCAACTGGCTAAGCGTGACGGTGCCATCGTCGGCTTAGTTTCTGAAACGGATTTAGAGTCACCGACATTGACTCATGATCCTCATCTGTCGTTGCGCTTCATTACTGAGCGTACTCGAACGATAAATATTACAGCAGTGGGCGGTAACGCGACTCTACTCGAGTTGGGAAGCGACTCCCACTAACCTGACTTGTGATACCAATCTGAATCAAAAGGGCCTGAGAGCTTATCCGGATTGGTATCTCTTGCTTTGATGTATTGCTGCGATGGCAAAATATCAAAGAGGGCAAGGAAGGAAATAATTATAACGAGGACTATCAAATGATAGAAAATAGCTTTGCTATCACGACCACTTTCGTGGCGTACTTACTAATTATGGTTGCCATTGGCGTTTACGCGTATAAGAGGACTTCCAATTCATCTGACTACTTCCTAGGTGGTCGTAGCCTTGGTCCATGGCCAGCGGCACTTTCTGCGGGCGCATCAGACATGAGTGGCTGGTTGCTACTTGGTCTTCCGGGGTATGCGTATGCAGCAGGTATTGAAGCATTCTGGCTAGCAGGTGGTCTGCTTGTGGGTACATGGCTAAACTGGTTAATCAGTGCAAAACGCCTACGTACGTACAGCATTCAAACGGATGCACTAACGCTGCCTGAATTCCTGTCGCGTCGCTTTAACGATAAGTCGAAACTGATTCAGACAATCTCTGCGTTCTTCATTCTTCTATTCTTCCTTTTCTACACCAGCTCAGGCTTGGTAGCAGGGGGTAAACTGTTTGAGACCGTATTCGGCTTGGATTACAGCATTGCCGTTATCGTTGGTACGGTGTGTGTGGTTTCATACACGCTATTTGGTGGTTTCCTAGCGGTATCTTGGACGGACTTGGTACAAGGTCTATTGATGGCGGCGGCGCTAATGATCGTGCCTGTTGCCGTTATGGATGGTGGCCTAGGTCAACTAGCGACGGATATGCACAACATCAACCCAGAGCTATTAACGCTATGGAACGACGTAAAAGGTGAGCCTCTATCGGCTGTCGCGATCATCTCTTTGGTGGCATGGGGTCTTGGTTACTTTGGTCAACCGCACATCCTAGCGCGTTTTAAAGCTTCTCGTTCAAACAAAGATCTAACAACAGCGCGTCGTATCGCTGTGGGTTGGACTGCGCTTTCTATGGCGGGTGCAATGCTAGTTGGTCTTGTTGGTCTAGTGTGGGTAACTGGTCACCCTGGTATGCAGGTTGATGATGGCGAGAAAATCTTCATGCTATTGGTGAACACGGTATTCCACCCAGTGATTGCAGGTATCCTATTGGCGGCAATCCTAGCGGCGGTAATGAGTACAGCGGATTCACAGCTTCTAGTATCTTCATCAGCTCTAGCAGAAGACTTCTACAAGCAAGTGATTAAGCCAGATGCAACGTCTGAAGAAGTGGTAATGATCGGTCGTGTAGGCGTTATCGTGATTTCTCTTATTGCGCTATTCCTAGCAATGACGCCAGACAGCTCTGTTCTTGGTCTTGTATCTTACGCTTGGGCAGGCTTTGGTGCTGCGTTTGGTCCAGCAGTTGTGCTTAGCCTTTACTGGAGTGGTATGAACCGTAACGGCGCACTAGCAGGTATCCTAATTGGTGGCGTGACTATCGTTGTTTGGAAACAGCTAACAGGCGGTTGGTTCGACGTTTACGAAATCGTACCAGGTATCATCTTCTCAACAATTGCGATCGTTGTTGTAAGTAAGTTGACTGGTGGTGCAGCGCAAGAAGTGCTTGAGCAACACAAAGAATACGAGAAGAAATTGGTTGAGCTAGACTAATCATTCTCAAGTGAAAACAAAGCCCGCGACCATCGCGGGCTTTTTTGCTTTTAATGACGGATTTTGGCGTAAACTACCGTGTTACTCAGTTCTCCTGAGGTAGAAACACGATCGTGTCTAAGCTCACCCTCAAAGTCATAACCACAACGCTTTGCGACGGCACGGCTTTTAGCATTGCTTGCATCTGCGGTAATCGCAATGCGTCTCGCACCAAGGTCCTCGAACGCGTAGCGCTCTAGTTCAAGCACCGCTTCAGAAATATAGCCATTACCTACAGCGCTATCATCCTGCCAGTAACCGATTTCAAATGAGGGTACTTCCTGATCTTTAATCATTAAGCCAACGGCACCAATTAAGCGATCACTCTCTTTTTCAATGATGAAGTAACGTAATTCCTCTTCGAAATTTTCAAAGTTCGCGATGGCTTTTTCTGTTCCCTCAATCATGGCCTCTAGTGTGAGCACATGTGGTACCCAAGGAAGATACACTTCGAGTGTCTTTTGGCTTCGTAATACCGCTTGATGTGCCTCTTCTGCACGCTCTAAACAAGCGGGAATTAGCTTAAGACGTTTCGTTTCCATTCCGGCTCTCCTTTGGGTGAAAAATAAACGAAAAATCATTTAAACAGATGTACTTAGAATGATCTAGTTGTTCGCACAATATTATTCACTTGGTTTGCTTGGAAGAACCTGAGAGAATTGTATGGTTATTCAAATCACTAGGTTCATTATGAAACTTTTAGTAAGAAACTTGGCTCGTCAAACGACTGAGCAAGACATGCGTGCACTGTTCTCTGAGCACGGCAAAGTGGAACTTTGTACATTGGTTCTTGATCAAGAAACCGGTTTATCAAAAGGCTTCGGCTTTGTGATCATGCCAGATGAAGCAGAAGCGATTGCTGCACTGGAAGCGCTGAACATGACCAGCGTAGCGAAAAGCAAGATTCGCGTGAAAGTCGCTCAAGACTAAGAGAGAGAAAAGCCAGCATCACTGCTGGCTTTTTTGTATTAAGCATTCTCAGTTATCACTCTTATGTTCAAGTTATTTTATTTATTGCGCTAACCACTTTTATCGGAGTAAGTGTGAGGAAACTGATAGGGTTCCTTCGTGGTGTAGCGTATCAATGACTATTCTCCACCTCTTCTAAGCCTATATTCGATAGTTGTTGTAAGTTTCGTTTAAGCGGAAGCGTTTTTACTTCGATTAAGATTAGGTTGATTAAGCCGCCAAGAGAAATCGCTGCAATCACCGCACTAAGAGCACTTCCTTGAGCAGCCAAACCATATAAGCCAACACCAAGCATTAAAACAAAGCTTATCAGTTGTATGGTTACGTGACTTTGAACGATATAACAACCGCTTTGGTAATCTTTTACAATGTAAACAAACTGCCCGAAGCTACCGAGTTCTACTTTGACTTTTCTATCTAACGCATGACAGCGGAACCCTAGTTGATTGAGAGATTTCGCGAGGCTTTCCATGCCAATGACTCCATGTTCTATCTAGTTATCTTTTGCACATCATAATGTCACGATGAGAGCCGCTTAGTTTCGCTGAACAACAAATCTAAGAGGCAAGTCCCACCGTACACTCAGTGCTTTCTTTAGTTTGCGGAACGCTTTCAGGTTTAGTTACTCGCATCAAATCTGCATTGGTAGACGCAAACTTCGCGTTCTACGCCTTGCATGCCAAGGATTTTGTTTCCTATATAAGGCACATTTAGTTTCTTTATCACTGACTTTGAGCGTTGATTCTCTGCTAAGTGCATCACACGAATACCGACGAGTTCGAAATATGATTGAGCAAACTCAACTAGGGTTTTAGATGCTTCAAAAGCATAACCCTTTCCCCAGTAAGGCACGCCAATCCAATATCCCAATGTACCGTACCCGTCTTCTATTCTCGGTAAACTCACCGCACCAAGCAGTTCCCCTGTGCTACGCGATGTAATGGCATAGACGACACCTCTGCGCTCATAGAACATAGGGCCATGCCCATCTATCCATGTTTTTGCCATTGGTGGTTCGTAAGGGTGTGGGACGTTAGCGGTCATATCTGCGATGATTTTTTCACCAGCGAGCAAAGCTACACGCTCACAATCGTTGTGATGAAATGGGCGAAGAATAAGTCGTTCGGTGAAGAGAGTGGGTTGTGCTGGCATCTTGGTTTTACCTCACGGATTGGGTGCTCCAGACATCAAGATCTGGTCAGAAGTAGCATCCAAGTATCTTAAATAGCTAAATGGGAATTGAACACCCGCTTCATTGGTTCTGGGTTGGGCACCGCGAATCACGTTAAACATCGTTCTTGAGGGAGAGAGCGTGGGACACTACTAAGTCACGATCACTAACGCGTCTGGTGATGGGGTGATGAAGTCTAGCATGTGTTTTGAAATTACATTCTGCACATGAAATTTGACCTGATTAGGACATAATTCACACTGTAAATTGCTTAAATTCGCATAACGACCCCCTTACTTCTATTTCAATCCAATGTGTGAAGTTTTCTGTAGAGAAATGTAAAGATAAGCACTCAATAATATGTAGTGTGTGATGGTTCATTGTATTGCATACATAGGTGTTATTTTTCATTGTTCGGTCCGAAAGCAGGCGGACTGACCAAGGTCTCAGTTTTCGGGCGCGTGTACGGAAATTTTTGGAGTTAGGACACAAAAAAGAGAAGGGGCTTTTTTATTGTGGAATTATTTTGAACAAAATATGTCAATTGTCAGTAGTAACGAAAAATACAGGGAGAGATTGTAATGCCGGATATCTATTGCTCAGCTTGTAGAAGAGCAACGCAGCACAAAGTGATCATGAAGCGTTGTGAACCAGAGCAAATCCAAACACTGACAGGGAAAGTGGTGAGCTTCACACAATTAATGGCCAAGTTCGTAACTGGTGAACATTATTACGAGATGGAACCACAATACTACTGTCGCTGTTGTAACCATCGCGCTATTGGTGAAGTGGTTCAACATCCAGCGCGACAGACATCAGCGATCATGTAATCGGCGTTTACGCAGCCAGCTCTTTTTCTGTTGCGAAAGGTAATCCATCGATCATGACTGGCCAGCCATAAGAGGCATATTCAGACGCCAGTGACTTTGCGACCTCGTGCGAAACGGTCGTGTACGTCCATTCGCCAACACCAAACGGCTTGTACGCGAGTTGTAGGGTTAACATTGCTTTCTCCTTGATATTTTTGCCTATTATTGCCTTACAATTTGGCTCAATTCTTTTCTTAAAAGCTCATATTTTTCTCTTCAAAGTTCACCATTCCATTTTTTTGTTAACAAATTTATCTAATAAATAAAGTTACCTAGTTTGCTCAATATATTTATAAATTACATACATAAAAGTTTTCATTTTTGGAACGGTTGGTGCTTTTTTGTACGGGGCAATCGTTAAATTTATATGGGTTTCACACGATGTATATTTCACTATTTGCAAACTGAATAGTTACTATTAATCTGGTGGCTCCTGGGTTGTTACAAGGATGTGGTTAATGAGTTATCAACTAGATAGAATTGATTTACAAATTTTGAGAGTGTTGCATTCTCGAGGGCGAATTCCAGTGGTGGAATTAGCAAAGCAAGTGAACTTGACCACATCACCATGCTCTGAACGCGTAAAAAGGCTGGAGAAAGAAGGCTACATAAATGGCTATCACGCAGAGCTCAATGCAGAGAAGCTTGGCCTAGATGTACAGGTGTTTATTCATATTCGTCTTGATCAAACCAGCTTCTCGATTTTCGAGAAATTTGCCAAAGCGGTAGAGCTCATGCCTGAAATTGAAGAGTGTTATTCGTTGTCAGGTGATTTCGACACCATGATTAAAGTTCGAGTAAAGAACATGAAGGCTTATCAGGAATTTATGTCGAGTAAGCTTGGGACACTACCGGGCGTGATCCAAACTCGAAGTGAAGTGGTTATCGAAGAACATAAGACGGGATTTGGTGTGAACCCTGAATTACTCGGTTAATAAGATTGGGGATACGTCGATATCAGACACAAAAAAGGAGCCATGAGGCTCCTTTCGTATATCAAGTTCTGGTTAGTTTTTTATGCGCTTACGAATGTGGTTAGTACACCGATAAGGCCACCAAACACACCGCCCCAAACCACGAGCCAACCAAGGTGCTCTTTAATCATCTTCTGCACGATTTCTTTAACCAAAGCGGGTGTCAGCTCACTCAGGCGCTGGTCAATGATGCTTTCAATGTTCTGCTTGATTTCATCCATCATTGCAGGCGATTCCATTTGCTCTTTTAGTGCTTCCTTAATGGTGTCGCTCTTGCTTAGCTCAATAATCGACTCTTGCATTTTTTCCACGAACGGTTGGCGCATGGGTTGCAGTGCTTCTGCACCGCCAAACATTGCAAGCATGCCACCAAACTGAGAGCCTTCGATGACTTCGACCAATGAATCAAAGGCTGGGTTTAAATCGACTTTCTCGATCACAGGCTCAAGGTTGATTTTCATGCCGCCTGCCATTTCTTTATTTAGGAAACGGTCGATGTTTGCTTCAGTAAAGAATTGCTCCATCATCAAGTTTTTGATGGCCAATTTAAATTCTTCAAAACGTGCTGGAATGACGCCTGATCCGTATAAGCCGGGTACTTTTTCAAATAGCATATGAATGGCTAGCCAGTTAGTGATAGCGCCAGAAAAAGCGAACAGACCCGCGTACCAAAGGTAATCATTTTGAATGTGATATCCCGCACCCATCATGGCGATAGCAAGGATATTAGTCAGCAAACTTTTGTTCATAGTGACCGATTATTTATGAATTGATGAAGTAATAAGTGGGCATGATTTTATACCTAAGCGATAGGTAGATGCTAGGTTGAGCTCACTTGGATTTATTTGGGGAGGGAGAATTGGAATGCGCCAAAAAACAAAACCCGACAATCATTGTCGGGCCACTGCTTTTTCTTAGAAACTCTAAGATTATTTTTTATTGTGCTTTTAGAAGCGGAAGACCTTACGGCAAAGTTGGCATTTCCAGCGCTCTGAGTAGCCGAATAATTTATCCGCCCAACTTTGTTTTACTTGTACGATCTGCATTGAACCACATTTACACATAAGCTAATTACCTTATTATTAGATTAATAACTAAGCCATCAATTGAGTATAGCTGTTTCTCAAAAAGTGAAATTACAAATGAATCCAGCTTGCTACTCTGCGTTGTGTCCACTGCTAACGATTACGCAACGGGGCGCTATACTACCAGAAATTTTGTGACTTGCACCCATAAAAGTGTTTCATAAATGAGATTTTTAGTGATCGTGATCACTAATTGTGTGTGGTGAAATATTGGATGGCTTAAGTGGATATAGTAAAATCGTAGAAAAAACGGCGCTTAGAGCGCCGTTTTTTTGGGGTATTTATTGGTATTGAAGCGCATTAACTCTCTAACTCTTCACCAAGGAAACCACCCGTTTGGTGTGCCCAAAGCTGTGCATAAATGCCGTTGTTGGCAATAAGCTCTTTGTGCGTGCCTTGCTCCACGATGTTGCCTTTATCGAGCACAATCAAGCGATCCATCTGCGCAATGGTCGACAAACGGTGCGCGATGGCGATAACCGTTTTGCCCTGCATCAGCTCGTTCAAGCTCTCTTGAATGGCGGCTTCAACTTCTGAATCCAGTGCTGAAGTCGCTTCATCAAGCACCAGTAAAGGTGCGTCTTTTAGCAGCACGCGTGAAATCGCAATACGCTGGCGTTGACCACCAGACAGCTTCACACCACGCTCACCCACTTGTGCGTCGTAACCCACGTTGCCGAACGGGTCGGTTAGGGTTTCGATAAACTCGTGTGCGTGCGCTTGCTTGGTCGCTTTAATCAGGTCCTTTTCACTTGCATCTGGATTGCCATACAAGATGTTATCGCGGATTGAGCGATGCAGCAGGGACGTATCTTGTGTCACCATACCAATCTTCGAGCGCAAAGAATCTTGCGTGACGCTTGAGATTTCTTGCCCATCAATCTTGATGCTGCCTTCTTCCACATCGTGGAAACGTAATAACAAGTTCACTAAGGTTGATTTACCTGCGCCAGAGCGCCCAACTAAGCCCACTTTCTCACCCGGTTTGATATTAAGGTCGAGGTTGTTAATCACGCCTTTTTTCTCACCATAATGGAAGCTCACGTTGTCGAAGTGAATACCGCCTTGAGGCACTTGCAGATCTTTCGCATTGGCTTTGTCTTTGATGTCGATAGGTTTAGACAGCGTCTTAATGCCATCTACGACGGTACCCAAGTTTTCAAATAGGGCACCGACTTCCCACATGATCCACATCGACATGCCGTTGATACGCAGGGCTAAGCTGACAGCAATCGCAATGGCACCAACGCTTATCGCACTATCCAACCACAAATAAATCGATAGCGCAGCTACCGAGAACACCAATAGATAGTTGGAGATCTCCACCGCAACGTCGAAGCCGGTTACCAACCGCATTTGTCGATACACGGTATTTAAGAAGCCTTTCATGCCTTCTTCGGCGTACTCGGTCTCTCGTTTACTGTGCGAGAAAAGCTTAACGGTTTGAATGTTGGTGTAGCTGTCTACAATGCGACCTGTCATGGTTGAACGTGCATCTGCTTGCTCCGTAGCCACGGCCTTTAGTTTCGGGACAAAGTGGATCTGAATCGCGATGTACGCCATTAGCCAAACCAACATTGGGATCATCAAGCGCCAGTCAGCGGCGGCCAACATCACGATGATGCTGGTGAAGTAAACCAAGACATAGACGAAAACATCCATCGTCTTCATGACGGTTTCTCGCACCGCCAGAGAGGTTTGCATCACCTTAGTGGCAACACGACCTGCAAAATCATCCTGATAGAAGTTCAGACTTTGATTGAGCAAGTAACGGTGCGCAAGCCAGCGAACCGACATTGGGTAGTTACCCAGCAGAGTTTGGTGGATCAGCAGAGAGTAAACCACCACCAAAATCGGCATGATAACCAGCAGTAAGGTGCCGTAGAAAATAAGGTCCGCTTTGTTGTCTTGCAAAAAGGTTTCTGGGTTGCTGGTGGACAGCCAATCAACCAACTGACCCATGGCACCAAATAGAGAGACTTCTACGATAGCCACAATCGTCGACATGATCGACATAATGATCAGCGGTTTCTCAAAGCCGCGCGTGTAATGGCGTAAAAACGCAAAGATCCCCGCAGGGGGTTGATCAGGCTGTGATTTGGGGAACGGCTCAGTAAAGCCTTCAAATCGTTTAAACATAACTCATCCTAAAGTTAATAGTTGCCATCTCAGTAATTGAATCCATCAATTCTTCCTGCCTTGGACGAAGCAGTTAATACCGAGTATGAGATAAGACATATTGTGGTCTGCTAGCCAGAAAAGCAGACGTTTTTGCGTATGTGTGAGAGGCGAAAAAATAGTCTAACCGATTGCTTTTTAAATGTAACTAGTTGGTTATAAAGAATTCGCTAGTGCATTATTCTTGAGATGACCATTCACGCGTCACAAAACAGTAAATCGGCAAAGTGACAATAAAAAGTCGGGTTAATGGTGGCTTTTCCAGTAATTATTACTTCTGCGTGAGGGAATTATTATTAAAAACAGCAAAACTGAAGTTAACAATAAATTTACAATCTCATCATTCTAGTGAAAAGGAATGTATTGGATGCTATTACACGAATCAGTGCCTCAGAATGCACATGGAAAAGAAGAAAGCACGCAAAGTGCTCTGCGTCATACCGCGAACTGTGTTGTGATGGTGCCGCCGAAAGAGTTTCGTTTTAACGAAGAAACTGCGCAAGACAACGAGTTTCAACACCAAGTATCGCTAACCCAAGAAGAAGTCTCACGTAATACCATGGCTGAATTTGTTGCGATGGTTGAGACCTTGCGAAACGAAGGCGTGCAAGTGGTTGAGTTTGATTACCCTCAATCTGACATCGCTACGCCAGATGCAGTGTTCCCGAATAACTGGTTTAGCACTACCCCAGAAGGTACTTTGTATACCTTCCCGATGGCGTGTGAAAACCGTCAGCATGAGGTTCGCCCAGATGCGTTGGTCGCTGCATTAGCGCACGCGGGTCGAGAAGTGCATCAACAAGACTCACTGACCGAATATCTAGATGAAGAAGCCTATCTAGAAAGCACAGGCGTGATGGTGTTTGACCACTTCAATAAGACCGTTTATGCCGCGCTCTCGCAACGTTGTGATCGTCTGGTGTTAGAAGATTACGCCAAGCGCATTGGCTATGATCGTGTCATTTCGTTCCAAACTCGTTTGCCTTCTGGCGCACCGATTTACCACACTAACGTGATGATGGCGGTGGGTGAGCAGTTCTGCGTGATTTGTGATGAGGTGATCCCTGAGTTTGAGCGCCGCTTTGTGCTTAAATCGTTGGCGAAAGACAAGCAGGTTATCTCGATTTCACTTGAGCAGATGAACCAGTTCTGCGGCAACATTCTACAACTGGAAACGGTACGCGGCGATAAGGTCATTGCTATGTCTCAATCAGCTTACGATGCGTTCTCTCCAGCACAAAGAAATCAACTAGCGACACACGGTAAATTGCTGCCATTTGACGTTTCTACCATAGAATCGATTGGTGGTGGCTCTGTACGCTGTATGTTAGGCGAAGTGTTCCTACCAAGCCGCAAAGCCGTGTTGTAAACCAACCCTGAGTTTCCCCCAAAAAGCACCATGTTGAAAGATGTGGTGTTTTTTATTCGTTTTATCTAAGTAAGACGCTGAGAATGAATACCAAACCATTCGTTTCATCTTAATGTGCTCTGAGTATGATTTTATCCATACATCCTGCAGGTGTACTAGTTAGCTGCTATTTATATGTATTGTGTTTCATATAAATATAAAGGCTAGTTTATGGTTACGATCAACACGTGCAGAAGGGCGTGGTTGTATTGTTTGATAGGAGTAATGTCATTATTTACCGTCTTTGGCTGTAATGACTCTATCACTGAAACGACCACCTCATTAACATCTCAAATTTCTCACCAACAAAGCTTATCACTTAACGTCTCTAATCGAGTCGATGAGACAGAAATGTCCAATCTAGAACTGCTGTTTGTTTTTGATGTTGCTAATCAGGATGAGACGTTTGCCGTTCGAGTGCAAGATGTTTTAGGAAGAGAAGTGGCTGGTTTCCATCAAGGGGAAGCATTTCAAAGTAATGTCGTGGTGGTTCCTGAGTCTGGAATTGTGCCATTCACCTTTGACGTCGATAACGCCAGCGATGTGAATAGTGGAGTGGCTAAAATGACGGTGATTGTAAGAGGTGATGGCTTCTTCTCTAACTCTCAAGTGTTTGATCTTACCCAAACCACCATGTCGGATAATTACTGGATTGAGATTGTCCCTAAGTCAGAAACAGCGGAGGAGGCGACCACATTTGTTGAAGAACGTGTTGAGCTAGATGGGCACGTGACCCGCTCTTCCGTTGATGTTGCAACGGTGGCCAAAGATGACAGCACGGACGGAGGTAAAATCCTTGATGGTGCGACCGCTAAGTTGTCGATTCCTGCAGGAACAGGATTCATCGGTGAAGATGGACAGCCTTTTACGCCTGTAGGAGAGGTTTCTGTTTCGATGATGCTATTTTCAGCGGATCCAAAAGGCCTAGCTGACGATGAGAATAACCCGCTATACCTTTTCCCTGGTGGTTTATCGCCAGACGGGTTTGATGGCGAGCTCCCAAGCGATATCACCTCACCTGACAGCGTGACCTTTATTTCTGCCGGTTTTGTGGCGATTGAGATTGGCGATGAAAGCGGTAACAAAGTGTCTTCATTCGATGGAGAAGGCGTCAATTTGGAGTTTGAAGTGCCAAAATCCACGGTGAACCCGCAAACGGGCGAGCCTTTGGCGTTAGACGATGGCACGATCCCTATTTGGAGTTACACCGACTCAATGGGTAAATGGCGCTACGAAGGTGATGCCGTTATAGAGCAAGAAAACGAAAACACCTTTACCGTCTCGAAACCAATCACTCACCTCTCATACTACAATCTGGATTGGTACGGACAAGATCGCTGTCAACTTGATGTCGATGTTGTGGATGCAAATGGTGACCCCAATAATCAAAAACTGCGCCTTTCCTTTGCCAAAGCTGGCGGTGGTTGGGCTTACAAACCTTCGGGTTGGGGTGATAACCCTGAGAAGCTAAATATCAATCGAGTACCTGCCTTCGCTGGTCACTTTGATTTACTGGATAGCCAAGGCAACAGTTTATTAGCGTCGATTGAAGTGGACGGTGAGGTCATTGAAGTAGCCGATGGAACAGAGGGGCTCGATCTCGATGACTTCTGTTTTGGTGTATCGAGTGACTCGACTAAATCCTTCAAGGTGACCTTAAATATTGTAAACCCTCCTCGTATTGATATCGAAACCGGACTGTCGTTAGTTTGTCCAATCGATGAAACGAAAACTCAAACCGTCGACTCAGGTTACTACTACCTTTACTCTGGTTATTCTTACGAAACTTCGGGCCAAATGAATGGAGATACCATCACTTTCTCCAACTTGGTCGAAGACGGGTTATATCGTCTCTACTACTACGGAGGACAAACTTGGGCCCAAGTGGAGTTTACTGCCAAAGCAGATACCACCAACATTTCTCTTATGTCGCTTCAGCTTTGTGACAAAATTGAACAAGCCATCAAGACCCGTTTGGTATGTACCGACGATGATATGGCTGTCACACGCTTTAAAGCAGCACCTGATACGTATTTCTGGATGTACAACCGAGACTATTCTCATTACCTATGGGGAAGAACAGACGCTGACGGTAACAGCACGCAGGGTGATGCGGTCGAGTCAATTGAATACATCGGTTCCGCCTACTCTTACTTCGAGAGCCGTTACTACTGGGGTGAACGTACAACCGTTACGACCAGTGCGGATAACGCGATAACTTTTGATATTCAGTTACCAAGCTCTAACGAATATTGTCTTGCTGAATTGCCGATTGATTACCTTCAAACGTTCGTTTTTGCTGAGAACACAGAAGCGCTGGCGGACGGTGTCGCAGAAATCATTATTACTGTTCAGGAACGAGATGAGTTTGGTACGGCTCGCGAATCAAATTCCGGCACTCTGACATTGACGGCTGAGCCATCTGAAGGGGTAGTCATCTCAGATGTTACCTCCAATGGTGATGGCACATACAGCGCTAAAGTAACCTCAACAAAAGCGCAAGAAGTGGTTATCTCCGGAGAGATTGATGGCAATGCATTAGGAGGCTCTGCTACGGTGGAATTTGTGGCTGTGGTCGATTTCTCAAATGCCGTGTTTAGCCGAGATAAAGTGTCCGCCAATGCTGATGGAAGTGAGCAAATAACGGTCACTGTTCAGCTCAAAGATGCGGATGGAAATGACTATGCATCGTCTGGTGGTGAAATTACGTTTGGCGAGCACACAGGGCTAACTTTGGCGTCTTCTCAAGATAATGGTGACGGCACTTACACCGCAGTGTTCACTAGTAAAACGTCACAAACCTTCAATATCACGGCTTCCATTGCCGGTAGTGCGCTATCTAATAACATCGATATCGAGTTTACTCCGGTGTTAGATACCGACAGCGCAGATCTATCAGTTGATAAGAGTTCAGCTAGTGCAGATGGCGTTGACGTTATCACTGTCACCTTGCAGCTAAAAGACAAAGAAGGGAATGATTACACCAGCTCTGGCGGTACAGTCACATTCGATACACCAACTGGGTTAACTCAGGTTGGTAGCCAAGATAATGGGGATGGCTCTTACACAGTGAAATACAAGAGTTTGACTTCAGGATCTTACTCTGTCGGGGCATCACTGGATGGCAGTAAATTTACTGAATCCATTTCCTTTGAATTTACTTCAGTTCTTGACCTCAGCAACACTGAATTTACTCGTGATAAAAGTTCTGCAAATGCTGACGGTAGTGAAGTGATCACGGTGACGGTTCAACTGAAAGACTCTGAAGGGCAAAGCTACACTAGCTCCGCAGGTACTTTATCGTTTGATGAACCTTCAGGATTGACTCTGATCTCTTCGACAGATAACGGCGATGGAAGCTATACGGCGAAGTATTCAAGTACGACTTCAGGGAGCTTTACTATTGGTGCCTCTTTAGCTGGCGACAGATTGAGTAATTCAATCGACATCGTATTTTCTCCTGTCCTTGATCTAGCAAATACAGCGTTCAGCGCGGACAAGAGTTCTGCCAATGCCGACGGATCCGATGTGATCACAGTAACCATTCAATTGAAAGATACGGAAGGTAACAACTACACAAGTTCAGGCGGTACTCTGGACCTCTCATTACCAGCAGGCGTGAGTGTAGTTACTTCTCAAGATAATAGTGATGGTACTTATACTGTGAGTTTCTCTAGTTCGATCTCCGGTACTAAATCAGCAGGAGTATCTATTGGGGGAACCCATTTATCCAGCTCTATTTCTTTGTCTTATGCTCAAGTCTTAAATCTATCTGCAGCAGCGTTCAGCCGTGATAAAGACTCCGCGAATGCAGATGGTAGTGACCAGATCACCGTAACGGTTCAGCTAAAAGACACCAATGGTGCTGACTATACATCGTCCGCGGGGGAGATTTCATTCTCTGTGCCTAGTGGGGTAACGGAAGAATCAAAAACATACAACGGTGATGGCTCGTATACGGCTGTCTTTACAACGGTGAACGCAGGTGCTTATACCCTTGGTGCGAGTATAGGTGGCACTCAGTTGGCTAATGATATTGAGCTTACTTTTAATGCCGTCATTGATTTATCACAGTCGACATTGCAAGCCGATATCACCACCATCGCGGCAGATGGCAGTAGTACTGCTCAATTGACCATCACGCTGCAAGACTACGCTGGCAATGCGTTTGTTCCAGCATCGAACAGTCCTGAGCTCACGATTACAGCGGGCTCTGCTGATATGACTGATTTAGTGAATACTAGCGATGGGGTGTACACAAGCAACATTAGCTCTAGTGTTGTTGGTGAGGTCACTGTTACTGCGACCTATGACTCAGGAACCGTTGGCATGCTAAACCTCACATTTGAGGCTTTACCGCCAAGTGATTCTCAGTCTACCATCACAAGTGATATTTCTACCTTTGGTGTGGGTGGCGATCATAGTGCAGTTATCACGGTTGCTTTAAAGAAAGCTGATGGCAGTGCTTACACAGAAAGCTACGGTGATTTGGTGTTGAGCCCGGAAGGTACGGGGCTAAGCTATGGTACTCCTGTAGATAATGGTGATGGTACGTACACGGTGTCAGTTACTGCAGATACTGCTGGCAGTTATGTCGTGAGTGCTACCGTTGGGGATTTAGTACTGACAAATACGGTGTCGCTCACTGTTACTCAAGTCGATGTTGCTCAAAGTGGCGCGACTCCTGCCTCGATAACAGATTCAACAACGATAACTGTTACCTTACGAGACAGCTCTGGCAACATCATTACGCATGGAGGGCATAATATTAGTGTTCGCTTTGCGAGTAGCATTATCAATCAATTGGGCATTGCAACATTCGGTGATGCTCAGTTCAATAGTCTAGACGGTACGTATGATGTAGCGGTTACATGTACTACTCCGACTGAGGGCGATAGTTATAACGTGTCGGTTAAGGTGGATGATTATAGTGATGTGGTGGCTACTATCCCGTTGAGTTGTCCTTAATTAAATCAGCTACGCTTTGTTATTAAAAATGCCACTCAACACTGAGTGGCATTTTTATACGTCGTTTTTCTAAGATTGTTTAGACCGAAGTAACCAACTCTCTTTCATGAGTGTGTTCTTGGTTATCATGACAGCAGTGACTGTGGTGGTCCTCGTAGCCGTCGTAAGCACATTCGCCGATGTTATTTCTCGGACAGATGAAATAATTGCTGCGATCAATCATCTCGGTTTGACAAACTGGACAGTATTTTTCCATTACAACCTCCCACAATAGCGATTGAAAATTTCGTCCGTAGACACGAGTTCAAGAGTAATTTTAGACCCTAGATTATGACCGTGGTGTGAAGGTTTCATGTGTGGATCAGCCCGCTTAACGAGTCTTGACAAAGCTCTGACAATAGGAGGCTTGGTGCATATTGCGAGGTACTTCTTAGGCGTATGATTTCAAAAGAAAAGCAATAATTTCCCCGTGCTTTGTTTACTCTATGCCTGGCTGTATTCCCCTCTATTTTTTCAGCAACTTTTCGAAGCCATATCACAAATACTGTCATTGGGATCTGGGGATAAATATATTTTTTATTGGCACTAATCACATGCCTTGAACTCACCTTATTTACTTCATCATTTAAACGTTGAACAAGTCTCTGTTTCTCAGTTTGAAAAGAAGTTGACTAGACTCAAGATGACGGAAGATCAGGGAGAGATTTTATGAAGGTATCCAACATTTTAGTGGCGTTGACGATGAGTTTTTTCACTGCTGGCGCTAGTGCAGCCAGTCCATCATTCGATTGCAACAATGATTCTTTAAGTGGAGCTGAGCAAGCCATTTGTCAAAGTGAAATGTTGAGCCAGCTTGATAGACAGATGTCCGAAGTCTACAAAAAGGCGAAAGCGGTGGACGATAAACAAGCTGGTCAACACACGCTGAAAGCTGAGCAAGTTGGTTGGATTCGAGGGCGAAATGAGTGTTGGAAGAGTAATGATGAAGAACAATGTTTGAAGCAGGAATATGAATACCGAATTGCAGAACTTCAAACGCGTTATAGACTCGTCGGTAACTTTGGGGCGGAATTTTACGCTTGTGACGGAAATAAAGCGAAAGAAGTGGTGCTAACACGTTATATGACGGATCCAACTACCCTGATGGCTGAGTTTGGTGACAGTTCCGTTTTTATGGCAGCCTCAGATAAAGATGGTCTCTTCTTGGGTCGAAACGAAAAAGTTCAATACGAGGACGAAGGAATGGTTGCCGTTCAATGGGGATATGAGGCACCTCTTATGAAGTGTAAGCTCAGAGATTAACCTTCAAGAATAAACAAAAACAAGGTCAGCTACTGGGCTGACCTTGCTGATTTAACATGCCTCAGCATGATGCTCTTGTTGAAAGCGAGAATCTTGCTTTGAGTGTTTTGGTACAAAACAGAGTTTGTCTGCGGACATCTTCAAACCATTTTGCATCTTGATATGAGTCACTGCCCAAATCACGCACCCATGAGGGAGGTTGAATAATGAACGGGTTTGAGTGAAAAGTACGCCATCATCATAAGCAGGTGTAACGTTGATAGCTTTGCCTTGCCATGCCTGACGAACGCTTTTTACATCAATATTAGGCACAATCAGTGAGAGCATTTCTGGCTCAACATCCTTGACGACTTTTAAACAAATGCGGCAACCGTCGTAGTATTGCTCCACCCAAACTTTATGGGGAATGCTTTGGTCAACCCAGTCTAACTGCAGTATGTGTTCCATGGTTTATTCCTAAAGTAGATCCAACAAAGGCAGCGCCGAGACACTGCCTAGTTAGGTGGGTAAAAGGTTATTCGTAACTTAGCCCGTGACCGAATTCGTACAAGGTGTCGGCTTCGTCATAACCTGGGTAGTCAGAGTGCTGGTTCAAAATCGCTTGCGCGCTGTTTGCCAGTGCAAATGGAAGCTTGCCTTGAGGAGCAAAGTTGCCTGAAAGGACTTCCATTAAGTTGCTGTCTGATACACCGAAGGTGGCTAAGATTGCGCCCGACTTTTTCATGTTACTTGCGTCATCCAATACAAACGGTTGACGGAAGTTAATCGAAAGCACGGTATTTTCTGCGCCAACTTCACTCATGACAGCTTGGATATCGGTCAGACTTGGCTCAATTTTCCAAGATGCTGCGGTTGCCATTTGGCTGAATGCCAACAGGTCGAGTTCATCTGGGTTTGCACCACCAAAGATAAGCTCAGGGTCCGCACCTTCATTGGAAACACGCACGCGAATAACGGCGTAATCGGTGCCTGCTGGTACTGGTGGGCGAGCTTCACCATCTTCATAATCACCTGAGGTCACATCAAAGCCATAGCGCTCGTCACCAGCGATGGTTTCATCCATACCCATCACGTAGAGCGAAACTGCTTTGTCGGCGCTTGGTTTGGCGAGCGGCAGTGTCTTGTCTGTGTTTTGCAGCAGAACCACGGATTTCTTCTGAGCGTAGTCTGCACGTTCTTGATGTTCGGCGTTGCCTAAAATCTCTTGGGCTTTATCGACGTCCACATACGTGTTCTCAAACAAACCAAGTTGGAACTGCTCTTTGACCAGACGAGTCACTGAAAGATCGACGCGCTCTTCGTCAATCAGTCCTTTGTTGACCAGATTTACGATGACGTCTTTATCGTTAAAGCCAGAGAGAACGTCGACGCCAGCTTCGATAACCATCGCAACTTGCTCGTCGATGGTTTTATCTTCCACACCCCACGCACGGTCGCCGATGATACCTGTATCGGAGTTAACGTTGCCGGTATAGCCCAGCTCACCACGCAGCAGATCGGTCACAATGCCTTTAGAGAAGGACATGCCCACATCATTTGGCATCCACTTTTGATCTACTGGTATGCCGTAATAAGGCATGATCGAAGAGGCACCAGCATCAATTGCGGCAATAAACGGGATCAAGTGATAATCAAAGTTGTCTTTTGGATAGACTTGGTTTTGCCCAAAGTCGTAGTGAGGATCACCGCCGTTTTCTTGAGGGCCACCACCAGGAAAGTGTTTGATCGTAAGGGCGATACTGTCTTGGTCAATGGCTCCGCCACCTTGTAGACCGTTGATCAAAGAGCGCATGATATCTGCCGCAAGATCCGCGTCTTCTGTAAAGGTTTCATGTACGCGGTACCAACGAGGCTCTGTCGCCAAATCCATCATGTAGCCATACATACTGCGTAAACCAATCGATGACCATTCTTCATTCATGATGCCCGCAAACTCTTCAATCAGCGCCATATCGCGAGTGGCTGCAAGTCCAGCTTCTTTTGGCCAAGCCGAGAATGCACCCGAAGAGACGTTGATACCCGCTTTTGCGGATGGGTCGATGTGGTTGCGTGCATTGGACTTAAATAGAGCAGGGATACCCATGCGGGTTTTCTCTCTCAGCTCTTGAACACTGTTCATGAAAGTCGCTGCTTCTTTAGGTGAAATCTGGCAGCCAGAGCGCCCGCTATCACAGTTTGGCGCGTTTACTGGGGTTTCCACCACGTTGTTACGGAAGATAAAACGGGTCATCTGAGCATCGGCGATCATGTCTTGACCTTTGCTTGTCACGACACCGCCTTCACCGGAGTTTAGTGTGTCGATAAGCATCATGCCGGCTTTCTCTTCAAGCGTCATTCGGCTAACAAGATCGGTGGCGCGTTCTTCCGGTGTGAGACGCCAATCTTCAAACGGCTCTAACGTTCCGTTGCCATTGGAATCTCTAAATTGATAGCCGTCAACGCTGAGTACGTCGTGTACTCGAGAGAAGACTTCTGGTTGAACATAGCTGTTGTCATCGTCGGATGAATTACACCCTGCGAGAACAAGCGCCACTGCGATAGGAGTGAGTTGGGTAAGGCGTTTCATGTCGCTGTCCTAATGTTGGTATAGTTGTTTTTCCAGACCAATATTAGTAATTAGTGCAATTTTGGTTAACCAAAATAAATTAAACTGAAGATTTGGATCACCATATTTTTTATTTAGGTGATTTAACTCAATATATAATTAAAAATAGGTTGACCAAATTAAATGTGATCTTAGTTTTGTAGTCTACTCATTGTTGTTTAAATCGTTTAAAATCAGCACCTTAAGTTTGTGTTATGTCGATTCCAAATTCTATGTAACGCTATGGTTGTTATCGCTTATGCCAAAATTATTATCAGGTGAGAAAAAGGGCTAAATACATTAGCCCTGATTTAAAGTTTGTGTTTGGTTATTATTTTTACTCGATTGATACAAGCGATATATGGTCAGTAAATTGGTGATGATAAATGTACTCTCGACTAATGAACCACCGATAGAGCCAAGCCAAATATTGTGGCTGACCCAGCAGAAGGAATTAAACAAAATTAAGCTACGTAGCGTGATGCCTTGTTTGGAAAAGAGCGCCCAAGTGGCGACGGACGATCCGATTACCGTGAGTAGCTCAAAAAAGTGAGTGATGTTTGGTAGGGTCATCAGCCACATAAGAGCAATGAAGAACCACATTACTTTACGTGATTGAGTTTTGATTGAGGCGAAACTGCGAATGCCATTAATGATCACGCCAATGGCGGCGACGGTTGCGCCCATCAGGGTAAAGTGAATACCCATGATGAAACAAAACGCCATCATCTGATAGCGAAAGCGCATGTCGTCTTTCTGCCAGAAGGCCATTACGCCAACCATAAACGCGATGCCACCAATGCCTTGTGCTAACCAGTTTTCCATTTATTTCCCTAGAGTGTTGTTCTTTGAGTTATTTCCATTAAGTGAGTAAGCAATGGTCATCCTTCAAAGTTGCCAATTTTTTAGAGTTTGATTCACTCTGTGAGTAGATCCTGAATCACGCTCGTGCCTCGCTTTTCAGGATGACGAATAGGGAGATATTTGTCATTCCGACGAGCCTCGGCGAGATCAGGAATCTACTTACCGCGATAACCCAATCAATTGAGTAATGCTTTGAACGAATCAGCCCTCCACAAAGGGAGGGCTGGGCACTTTATCTAATTCGCTAAGGGGTTACTCAAGAGCCTGAGATTACTTACCAATCATTACTCATTCACAAGCGCTACTGCTTCGCGAGTCAGGCGTGCAAGCTCTTCCCAGTTGCCCGCTTCGATCAGTTTCTTGTCTACCATCCACGTACCACCACATGCCAATACGCGCGGGATAGCTAAGTAATCTTTGATGTTCGCAGGATTAATGCCACCAGTAGGCATCAGTTCGATGTCGGTGTATGGCGCGAGCAGTGATTTCACCATGTTGATGCCGCCAGAGGCTTCGGCAGGGAAGAACTTCAAGGTGGTTAATCCCATTTCCAGTGCGGCTTCAACTGTGCTTGGGTTGTTTACACCCGGTACGATATCAATCCCGATTTCTTGGCACGCTTTCACGGTATTTGGGTTAAAGCCAGGCGATACGATAAAGGTTGCGCCTGCTTCTTTTGCTGCAATTGCTTGCTCTCGGTTCAGTACCGTACCTGCGCCAATCAGCATGTCTGGCTGGGTTTCACGCAGTAGACGAATCGCTTCTGCAGCCGCTGCTGAACGGAAGGTGATTTCAGCCGCTGGTAATCCGTTTTCTGCCAGTACTTTACCCAGTGGGATAATGTCTTCTGCTTTATCAATGGCGATAACTGGGATGACTTTCAGAGCTTTCAATTGTTCTTTAATGCTAGACATGAATGTTCCTTAAACGACGCCAAGCGCCGGTTGTGTGAATGCTTTGGGAATGATGGCACCGCGATGTTGAATCACAGCACCTGCTAGGGCGTTGCCTCTTTGACATGAAGTCGCGAGATCGGCGCCAGCAAGGTAAGCCGATAAAAAGCCACCATTGAATGAGTCGCCCGCCGATGTGGTGTCCACCACTTGAGCGACAGGTTGGGTTGGCACGGCTTGTGGAGCCAGAGCCGCGCTCGAACCCTGATTTGTTGAGTCTTGAACTAAGCAGCCATCTGCGCCGAGCTTGACGATGCATTTGCCCACGCCAAGAGAGGTAAGGCGTTCAATGGTTTGCTCTGGTGTTTCGTCACCCCAGATCAATTGCTCATCATCAAAAGTCACCAAGGCAACGTCCGTCAGTTGATACATGGCTTGGTAAACGTTTTTGACGGTTTGATTATTGTCTTGAGGCCATAGTGCTGGGCGGAAGTTACTATCAAAAGCGATTTCAACACCTTGGGCTTTAAGTTCGACCAATAAGTTGAGCAGTGAAATTCGGTCTTCTTCTGGCAAGATGGCTAAAGAGATACCGCTGAGAAACACCGCATCCACTTGAGTTAATGCTTGCTTAACCAGGCCAAAGTTAGGATGTTGAAGTAAGTAACGTGCTGCTGATTGATTGCGCCAATATAGAAACGTACGCTCGCCTTGGTCATCAAGCTGAATCAAATACAAACCCGGCGTGCGAATCTCATCGCGCAGCACTAAATCTGTTGAGACGCCTTCGTCTTCCCAGCGAGTCAGCATACCCGTGCTGATTGGGTCTTTGCCAAGCGCTGTAACGTAAGAGACTTTGACTTCATCAGGTTTGTTATTGGCTTCGCAGCCGCGGCTCAAATAAACCGCAGCGTTGAGCGTATCCCCACCAAATGTTTGATGCATTGAGCCGAACGGTTTGCCATTCAGCTCAATCATACATTCACCAATAATGGCGATGTGCTTCATTGGTTACGCCCTCTCTTCAAAGTAGCGTTTTGCGTTACCAAAACAGATGTCTTCGACCATAGGACCAAGTAACGATAGGTCATTTGGAACTTCGCCGTTCTCTGCCCAACGACCGACCATGTCACATAAGATGCGGCGGAAGTATTCGTGACGAGTGTAAGACAAGAAGCTGCGCGAGTCCGTTAACATGCCGACGAATTGGCTGAGCAAACCAAGTTGAGAAAGCTGTTCCATTTGGCGTTGCATGCCATCTTTCTGATCGTTGAACCACCAACCCGAGCCAAACTGCACTTTGCCCGCGATGCCGCCACCTTGGAAGTTGCCAATCATGGTCGCCATCATTTCGTTATCACGAGGGTTCAAACAGTAAAGGATGGTGCGAGGCAGCTCATTGGTTTGGTCCATTTCATCCAATAGATGTGCTAGTTCAAAAGCAAATGGGCGATCGCCAATCGAGTCAAAGCCAGCATCAGCACCTAGTAGTTGGAACATGCGTGTGCTGTTGTTGCGTTGTGCGCCAATATGAAGCTGCATGACCCAGCCCAATTGTGCGTAGCGTTTGCCGAGCCAAACTTGAACTGCGGTAGAGAATTGCGCACATTCAAGCTCTGACAGTACTTCGCCACTCAAACGACGGGTCAGCAACGCATCTAAATCAGCTTCGCTTGGAATTGGCGCGTAACGGACGATCTCAATGCCGTGGTCTGCCGCACGACAGCCATGTGCATCGAAGTGTGCCAAACGTTTATCAAGCGCACTCAATAAATCATCAAAGCGGCGAATTTCAATGTCTGCTACTTCGCCCAATTTGTGCATGTAATCCGCAAACACGTCCAATTCAATCTTGAACGCTTTATCCGGACGCCAACTCGGCAGCACTTTAACGTTAAAGGTGTCGTCTTCTGCGATCTCTTTGTGGTGTTCTAGTGAATCAATAGGATCATCGGTCGTGCCCGCCATTACGACGTTCATTTGCTGCATGATGCCGCGAGCCGTAAATTCAGGTGTCGCAAGCAGCTCATTACATTGATGCCAAATTTGGTCAGCGGTGTCTGGGCTAAACAGCGTATTGGTAATGCCGAATGGGCGACGCAGTTCTAGGTGCGTCCAGTGGTAAAGCGGGTTGCCCAAGGTTTGAGGAACCGTCTTCGCCCACGCCATGTATTTGTCATAATCGCTCGCATCACCCGTAATCAAGCGCTCTTCAATGCCTGCCGAGCGCATGCCACGCCATTTGTAGTGATCGCCTTCAAGCCAGATTTGACCCAAGTTATCGAACTGACGATTTTGCGCCACTTCCGCTGGGTTTAGGTGGCAGTGGTAATCATAAATTGGCTGGTGGAACGCATGCTCATGGTACAAGCGACGTGCAGTTTCGTTTGAGAGTAAAAAGTCTTCACACAAGAAATTCTTCATCGTTAACTCCTATTACAACGCAGCGACAGTGGCACGAGCACCGTTATCGATTAGCGATTGGTAAGCACTGCTCACCGCATCAATCACTTGTGGGTTTTGACCAAGCTCTGCAGGGAAGATGGCTTCAACAGCGAGCAACGCAGGCACAACAGAAACGTTCAAGCCGTGTTGGTCGCAAATCTGACGTAGTGTCTCTGCCATTGGATCGCGAACATCAATGTCGTTGCCTTGCTCGTCCACGCCAGATACGTAGCGCATCCAACCTGCAATCGCTGTTGCTAACCAAGAGAAGTTAGAACCTTGAGCAAGATGGAATCGTAAGCTGCCGCCCATGCGTTGTGGGATCTTCTGGCTGCCATCCATCGCGATTTGCCATGTTTTGTGTTTCAAGCTTGGGTTAGTGAAGCGCTCGATAAGCAGCTTGGCGTAGCCTTCTAAATCGGTGCCTTCTGGCATGGTCAGAGAAGGGGCTTGTGCTTGCATCATCATGTCGAATGCCGCTTTGCGGTAACCTTCATCTGTCATGGTGTCAGAGATGTGCGCATAACCACCAAGGTAGCCTAGGTAGGCCAAGAACGAGTGGCTACCATTTAGCATGCGCAGCTTCATTTCTTCGTAAGGCACAACGTCGGCAACAAATTCTGCGCCAGCCACGTTCCAATCTGGGCGACCTGCCACGAAGTTATCCTCTATAACCCATTGGCGGAATGGTTCACAAGCGATGCCACATGGATCTTCACAGCCAAGTAGCTCAGCGATTTCAGTCAGCGTCTCTTCGGTTGCTGCTGGCACAATGCGGTCAACCATGGTGCAAGGGAAGGTAACGTTGGTTTCAATCCAGTCGCGCAATTCTGGGTCGAGCAGTTGAGCGAACTCAAGTACCGCTGCTTTTGCTACGTGACCGTTCTCTTGCACGTTATCGCAAGACATCACGGTAAATGGCGTCAGACCGCGTTCACGGCGTATCTTCAGTGCTTGCACGATGTAACCCAGTGCTGACTTTGGTTCAGTTGGGTTGACAAGGTCAGCAATGACTAGCGGGTTGTTTTTATCAAGCGTGCCCGTCGCTGGGTCGGCGCAGTAGCCTTTCTCGGTAATCGTCATTGAAACGATCGCTACTTGTGGCTCTGCCATTTTTTCTAACACCGCTTGAATGCTGTCGAGGCTTGGATGGAGTGATTCAGTCACTGACCCAATCACTTTTACCTCTGTCGATTCTGCGCCTTTCTCTGCCACAGTGTAGAGGTGGTCTTGGGCGCGCAGCGATTGAATTAAGTCTTCACCACCAAATAGGTTGATTTCGCAAATGCCCCAGTCAGAGCCTGTTTTGCTCAGCATTTCATTGGTGAATAGAGCTTGGTGTGCGCGGTGGAAAGCACCGAAACCAAGGTGAACAATACGGCTTTTAAGTGTTGAGCGGTCGTAGTCCGGAAGCAGAACGTGGTCATTCAGAGTGGAGTTCGAAATAGTCTTCATTTTGGTATCCCTTTTCCCGCAGGCGAACCTGCGGGATGGTGTATTTTAGTAATGCGTAATCTAAAACTTATAACCAAGCGCTTAGTAGCCAAGAACAAGGTTAGGCAAGAACAGGCTTAGCTGAGGAATAAAGGTTACGGCCATTAGGGCTGCAATCAGTGCAACGTAGAATGGAAGTAGAGGCTTAATCACTTTGTCGATGGCAACGTTCGCCACAGAACAACCGATGAACAACGCGCTACCTACTGGTGGGGTACAGATACCGATAGCCAAGTTGAAGGTCATCATGATGCCGAAGTGTACAGGGTCAATACCCATATCCAGTGCGATTGGCAGGAAGATAGGCGTAAAGATCAGTACCGCTGGTGTCATGTCCATGAAGATACCGACAATCAGCAGAATGACGTTGATGATAAGTAGAATCATCATTGGGTTGTCAGAGATAGCAAGTAGGGCGTCTGCAATCATGTAAGGAATATCGGCGTTTGCCATCGCCCAAGACATGCCCATTGATGCGCCAACCAGTAGCAATACGATAGAAGTGGTCACCGCAGACTCTAGGATGATCTTTGGAATGTCACGCCATTTCACTTCGCGGTAAATCAACACCGCTAGCACAAAGGTATAAACCACCGCGATAGCTGAGGCTTCTGTTGCCGTAAAGATACCGCCAATGATGCCACCCATGATGATCACAATCAGTGCCAAAGATGGGGCTGCTTTCAAGAAGGTATTCCAAACCATTGCCAGAGAAGGACGTGCTGCCACTGGATAGCCACGACGTTTTGCAATGATGCCCGCCACCACCATGATGCTTAGACCCATCAAGATGCCAGGAATGTAACCCGCTAGGAACAATGCCGCGATAGACGTACCACCAGACACTAATGAGAACACGATCAGTGTGTTACTTGGCGGAATCAACAAACCAGACGGGCAAGAAGTGATGTTCACTGCTGCAGAGAAGTTCTCATCGTAGCCATCTTTTTTTTGCAGAGGAGACATGGTGCCGCCAACCGCTGCTGCAGACGCTACCGCAGAGCCAGAAATCGAGCCAAACATCATGTTCGCCATTACGTTCACGTGTGCGAGTGAACCAGGAAGGCGGCCACCAAGCACTTTTGCAAAGTTGATAAGACGTAGTGCGATACCACCTTGGTTCATGATGTTACCCGCCAAGATAAAGAACGGGATTGCTAGTAGAGCAAAGTTATCAAGGCCTGCTGCCATACGCTGCGCCACAACGGCGATAGCAGGTTCTAGCGGTAAGCTCATTAAAATAGTGGCTAGCGATGACAAACCGATAGCGAAAGAAACCGGTACGCCAATCGTCAATAAGACCGCGAAGCTACCGAATAGGGTGAGAATTAATTGCCATTCCATTGTGGAACCCTCGATTAATCAAGTTGTGTGTCGGTGAGTAGGGCTTCACCAGACGTCAATTGTTTTACACGGTCGAAAGCAAATACCGCAGAGTAGAAGATCATCAGTGCGCCACTGATTGGTAGGCAGAAGTAGATGTAGCCCATTTCCAAGCCAAGCGCTGGTGTTAACTGGCCAGTTGCCAGTGTTTTCAGTGCCAGTTGTGTACCGCCGTGAACCAACACCACGTAAGAGAACAGTGCGATGGCAATTTGGATGACGATTTCATTGATGAGTTTGCGCTTGCCTTGCAGCTTCATTGTTAGCAAGTCGATCGCAAGGTGACGTTTAAGACCAGTGGTGTATGCCGCGCCAATTAACGCAACCCACATAAAGAGATAGCGAGCAAGTTCGTCAGTAACGGTGCTTGGTTTGCCAATCACATAGCGTGATAACACTTGCCAGACTACGCAAATGACGAGGAAGGTCGAGAGAGAGACCGTAAAGGCGGCCAGCCCCCTGTTGATGTATTTGACCAATTTATTCATTTTTATTTCCTTTAAGTAAATACGCGTACCTCATAACAACTGGTTAACCAATGTAAGAAGTTGTTTCTGTGTAGGGCAGTAACATACGCTAATCTTTCTGGTCGGATTATAAGTTAGCCGATTTGGTTGTCACGTGAGCAGGTTCACAATTGGATTGGTTGACCAATTTAAGGGTTGTGATTGTGATTTTGGTCAATCAATTTGCATTTTTGTTTTGACGATAGGTTTTTTGATCGCCAATAATGGCCTCGAAACAAGAAATACCGTTAAAAAATTAAAACTACCCTACATATTGGACAACCAATCCAAGGAGAATAGAACAATGATGACGCGTAAGACTCTTTTAAGCGCTGTAGTCGGTGCTGCAATGACCTTCGGCGCCACCGCTTCTGCTTATGCTGCGACCACTTTGAAGCTGAGTCACAACCACCCTCGTGACCATGCCGTGCATAAAGCAATGGACTTTATGGCAAAAGAAGTTCGTGAAATGACAGACGGTGAAGTTCGTATCCGCATTTACCCTGATGCACAGCTAGGTACACAGCGTGAATCGATGGAGCTAATGCAAAACGGCGCTCTAGATATGGTGAAGAGCAACGCGGCAGAATTGGAAGCTTTCTCCCCAGCTTACGCAGCATTCAACATGCCTTACTTGTTCCGCGATAAAGACCACTACTACAAAGTGACAGACGGTGAAGTAGGTCGTGAAATCCTGAATTCTTCAGCGGACAGCGGCTTTATTGGTGTGACTTACTACGATGCCGGTGCGCGTAGCTTCTACACCAATAAACCAATCAATACGCCGGAAGATCTAAAAGGTCTGAAAGTGCGCGTACAGCCAAGCCCATCAGCGATTGCGATGGTAAAAGCGTTAGGTGGTAACCCAACACCATTGGCATACGGTGAGCTCTACACAGCATTGCAACAAGGTGTTGTGGATGCTGCGGAAAACAACATCCCATCGTTCAGCTTGAGCCGTCACAGTGAGGTATCAAAGTACTTTAGCTTAGATGAGCACACTATGGTTCCGGATGTTTTGGTTATCTCAACGAAGACTTACGACAAGCTAACGCCAGAGCAGCAAAAAGCACTGATGAAAGCAGCAGCAGACTCTTCGGAATACATGAAGAAACTATGGGCTGAATCTGAAGCGAAAGAGCGCGCGAAAGCAGAGAAGATGGGCGTGACATTTGTGGAGCCAAATAAAGCAGCATTTGCTGAAGCGGTTCAACCAATGTATGCGGACCTAGAAAAGACAAATCCTGAATTAAATGAATTGGTTGAGAAAATTAAAGCCGTTCAATAATTCACAATTTAATTAGTACGAAACAATCGAAAACAAGGTGTTACCACATTCTGGTACATAGAGGTTGACCAATTGTTATTGGTCGTTATGATGGCGTGAGAAGTTAGATGGAATATAGTGATAATATCATCATGATGCCTTTTGAACCGAAAAGACCGTATCAAGAAACCGGTCTAGTCCTAAGACAAGAGTTAATCAACGGCCTGTACAAGGTTGGTGATAGGTTGCCGCCTGAGCGCGATATCGCAGAACGTCTCGACGTTAGCCGCACAGTAGTGCGTGAAGCGATCATCATGCTTGAGCTGGAAAACCTTGTCGAAGTGAAGAAAGGTTCTGGGGTGTATGTCATCAATATTCCATCTCAACCGAACTCCCGTGAAAACGTGATCAGCGATGATGCCGGTCCGTTTGAAATGCTCCAAGCTCGCCAGTTGCTTGAAAGTAACATTGCGGAATTTGCAGCGATGCAAGTAACGCCAGGCGACATCGTGAAAATGCGTGCAGCCCTTGAGTTAGAACGAGAAGAACTCGCCAGTGGCACCGCAGATTGTAACGGTGATGAGAAGTTTCACATGTGCATTGCAGAGGCAACTCAAAACTCTGTGTTGGTGGACATGCTGAAGCAATCTTGGGAGCGACGCGAGAGCAGCCCAATGTGGAAGAAACTTCATTCCCGCATTGCTGGTCAAGACTACCGTGAAGAGTGGTTAGACGATCACGCCAAAATCCTTGCCGCATTGCAGCGTAAAGATCCAATCGCTGCAAAAAATGCCATGTGGCAACACCTTGAAAACGTTAAACAGCGCCTGCTGGAGCTGTCTGACATCGATGACCCGAATTTTGATGGTTACTTATTCAGTTCCAACCCTGTTGTTCTGCAGGGCGCTGAAAACAGTTAACCACATTGCCGGCTTCGGTCGGCTCTAGTCAGCGCAGCTGCATTATCGTGGCTGCATATTAAGAAGTCGTTGTGCACTTAGCTTGAATAATTCGAGCGGGTTGAGTGCGTCTTAAAAAAGGTGAGTGTCATGGAACAAACTTGGCGTTGGTACGGTCCGAATGACCCAGTGTCGCTAGACGATATTCGTCAAGCTGGCGCAACAGGCATCGTGAATGCCTTACACCACATTCCAAATGGTGAAGTGTGGTCGAAAGATGAGATTTTAAAACGTAAAGCCATCATCGAAGAGAAAGGCTTAACGTGGTCGGTGGTTGAAAGTGTTCCTGTTCACGAAGAAATCAAAACTCAGACGGGCAACTTCCAACAATGGATCGACAACTACAAACAAACGCTGCGTAATCTTGCAGAGTGCGGCGTAGATACGGTCTGCTACAACTTTATGCCAGTGCTAGATTGGACACGTACCGACCTCGAGTTTGAAATGCCGGATGGCTCTAAAGCACTGCGCTTTGACCAAATCGCATTTGCGGCATTTGAGCTGCACATTCTTAAACGCCCTGGCGCAGAAGCGGATTACACCGAAGCTGAGCAAGCCCAAGCGCTTGAGTACTTCAACAACATGACGGCGGAGCAAATCCAACAACTGACAAGCAACATCATTGCTGGTTTGCCGGGTGCTGAAGAAGGTTACACGTTAGAAGAGTTCCAAGCACAGTTAGACCGTTACTCGGGCATCAGCAAAGATAAGCTGCGTGAGCACATGGCGCACTTCTTAGCAGAACTTATGCCAGTGTGTGAAGCGCATGGTTTGAAGCTGGCTGTACACCCAGACGATCCACCGCGCCCAATTCTTGGTTTGCCGCGCATTGTTTCAACCATCGAAGACATCGATTGGTTAACCGAAAAAGTACCGAGCAAGATGAACGGCTTAACCATGTGTACCGGCTCTTACGGTGTGCGTGGTGACAACGACCTAGTGAAGATGATTAAAAAGCATGGCGATCGTGTTTACTTCACTCACTTGCGTTCAACCAAGCGTGAAGAAAGTAACCCAATGACATTCCATGAAGCCGCGCACCTAGATGGCGATGTGGATATGTACAACGTGGTGATGGCGATTCTGGATGAAGAACAACGCCGCGCAGAAGTAGGCGATCACCGTTTGATCCCAATGCGTCCTGACCATGGTCACCAAATGCTGGATGATTTGAAGAAGAAGACCAACCCAGGCTACTCAGCCATCGGTCGCTTGAAAGGCCTTGCTGAAGTGCGCGGTCTGGAAATGGCACTAAAACGCGCTTTCTACACCAAGTAACGATTTACAATGTAAAACCACTTTTAAAAGCGCAGAGTTTTAGCTCTGCGCTTTTCTTGTTTCTAATCGCCGTTGGGCAGCTTTTCTTTGAGATAATCAATCAAGCAGCGAACCTTAAGAGGCGTATAACGGCTTTGTAAGTACACCGCATTAAAAGGCAAGTTTTGCCCTGTGTAGTCGCTCATCAATTGCGTCAGTCGACCTTCTTTTAAGTGATGTTCAACCATCCAAATCGGAAGAATGACAATCCCCATTCCAGTTAATGCGACCTCTAGTAATACATCCCCATTGTCGCTTTGAAAATTACCATTTACCGCGACGGCATGTTTTTGATTTTGCTTGGTAAAGCTCCATACGTTAATGTCTTTCATCCGCGAATAAACCAAACAATTGTGTTGTTTTAAGTCTTCAGGATTTTTGGGTTCACCGTGCTGTTGTAGATAACTCGGCGCCGCTAAAACGAGCATTGGATTATCAAACAAATGGCGCGCAATCAACGTCGAGTCTTCCAGTTGTTTAGCTCGAATTGCGACATCTATCCCATCACTGATCAAGTCTGTGTGCTGGTCACTGAGCTGTAAATCCACTTTGATATCAGGATAACGTTGGAAAAACTCTGCCATGATAGGGGCAAGCAGAATGCGACCAAACGCTACTGGTGCTGAGATGCGAATCGTTCCCTGTGGAGAAGCCACCTCCGATCTTGCCTCAGCTTCGGCTTCATCCAGTTCACCTAAAATATCAACGCAAGTTTGATAATACTTCGCGCCCGCAGGCGTTAAAGCATGATCGCGACTGCTTCGAGCGAGGAGTTTGACGCCGATTTTCTTTTCTAACGCTGCCACTTTTTTACTGATCGTCGTTTGTGAGGTATTCATTTCACGACCTGTGGCAGAAAAGCTGCCCGTTTGTACCACTCGAACAAATGCGCGCATTGCACTTAGTTGGTCCATTAGTGTTCTCAATTATTCCAAATAAGCATAGATACTAGTCATTGTAGCTCAGTTTTAGTCGATATTGGTTGGTTCTAAGATACATCCCAAGCCGAAAGACAAATCGGTAAGAAAGATTAACCAAGATTGATTCGCAAATGGAGGCGCTTATGGACATGCAACAAAAACTACAACTACTACTTGATAAACAAGATATTACTGAAGTGATTTTCCGTCATGCTCGCTCTTTAGATCGTATGGACGCAGAGCTGATGAAGTCCACTTACTGGGAAGATGCTATTGAAGACCATCAAGACCCAATCTTCCCAGATTTGTTTTTCTATAACGACAATGCCCACGCTTTTGTTGAACCAGCAATGAAAGGGTTTGAAGCGATCAAAATTACACAGCACCGCATCAGCAACGTTCTCATCGAAGTGGATGGCGATACAGCAACTGCAGAGAGCTATGTGTGGGCGTACCACGTGCATGAAGAAGATGGCGTGGACAAAGAAGGCATTTTAGGTGGTCGCCACCTGTACCGTTTTGAACGTCGTGATGGTGTTTGGAAAATGGTACACCGTTTTACCGCTTTTGATTGGAACCAAAACCAAGATGCGAGCGCAGTGTGGTCTCCAGATTTTGAAGATAAGTACGTAGGTAAACGCAATAAATCTGACGAAAGTTACGAATACATTCAACGATAACTCTGGTCTGTTAGTTGGAGCGCGACATGTGAGGGCAGCAATGCTATCCACTCCAACCTGTGTCGCGCTCGTTTTATCTTAAACAACGTGAAGTAAATAGGACTGAATAATGACAACCACAAAATTTACCGCAGGTGACTTGTTCCCCTCCATCACTCTGCCAACGCTAAGTGGCGAAGCTATCGAGCTGGGTACACCTTCTGAGAATGTCGATTGGCGCTTAGTGGTGGTTTACCGCGGCAAACATTGCCCTTTATGTACTCGTTACCTCAACGAGCTAGAGACACTAAAAGCGCGATTCTTACAACTCGGGATGGACATCGTAGCGGTGTCCGCAGATAGCCAAGCACAGCTAGAGCAGCATATGGAACAACTGAGCGTCACGTTCCCAATCGCTTATGACCTGACAGTAGGGCAGATGCAAACGTTAGGTTTGTACATCTCGGAGCCTCGCTCAGAAAAAGAGACAGACCATCTCTTTGCAGAGCCGGGCCTGTTTGTGGTGAACAGCAAAGGACAAGTTCAGTTAGTCGATATTTCCAATGGTCCATTCGCTCGACCTGATCTGGAAGTCTTGCTCTCGGGATTAGCATTTATCCGCAACCCTGAAAATGATTACCCTATTCGTGGTACCTACCAAGCGGCGATCTAATCACTGTTTTGGTTTGAGGCATTAAAAACCAACGACGTTTGCAGACTTCCTCTTCTAAAATGGGATTGTTCGTCTACTGGATTGTGGTAAAGTCCGCGCCTGCGATTTACTGCATCTATATTGTTTTACTGCCTCTTCAACTAAAAGCACAAGGTTAAGCTAATGCCATTTTCTACTCTCTCTTTGAGTTCTGAGCTGATTCACGCACTGCCAAAAGACTTCAAGAAGCCAACCGATATTCAGGCTTTGGCAATTCCTGAACTACTCAGTGGTAAAGACGTATTGGCATTAGCAAACACGGGCAGCGGCAAAACCCTTGCGTATGGTTTGCCTTTGTTGGAAAAGCTAAGTATAAATCCAGAGCAAAAAGCGCTGATTCTAGTACCAACACGTGAGCTGGCGACACAAGTGAGCGAGGCGATTAACCAAGTTGGTCAAGCTATTGGCCTCAACGCAGTGTGTTTGTGTGGTGGTGTGTATAAAGAGACTCAACTACAAGCACTTGCGTCAAATCCTCACATTCTTGTGGCGACAACAGGCCGTTTAGTTGATCTGGCGAACAACGGTTTGGACCTGAGTAATATCCATTACCTAGTGCTGGATGAAGCGGATCGCTTGTTGGATATGGGCTTTTGGCCTGACGTGCAAAATATTGCAGGGCAGGTTTCAAACCAGCGTCAAACCGCAATGTTTTCAGCAACGTTTTCAGATGAGTTGAAGGGCAAAGCCAAGCAGCTGATGCACGCACCAAAGCAGGTAGCAGCGCATCAAGAAAACAGCACCAATCAAGCTATTGCCGAAACGCTGTATCTCGTCAACAAAGGCAGTAAAACCAAAGCTTTGATTGAACTGATCAAGCAAAATGCGTGGACGCAGGTATTGGTATTTATTGGCGCGAAAGAGAACGCTGATGGTTTGGCGAAGAAGTTGAACAAAGCGGGGATCACAACTAATGCGCTGCACGGTAATAAGAGCCAAGCAGAGCGAGAAGAAGCGCTGGCGCAGTTTAAATCTGGGCAAACACAGGTGCTAATTGCCACCGATCTACTGGCGCGCGGTATTCACATCGAGCAACTACCAGTAGTGATTAACTTTGAGTTGCCAATGCACGCAGAGACTTATGTTCATCGAGTAGGACGTACAGCCCGTGCAGGCGAGCAAGGTGTTGCAATGTCGCTGGTCTGCCATGGCGAAGCCGAAGCGCTTAGCGCGATCCGTAACCTGACGCAACGTGAATTGCCAACGCAAGACCTAGAAGGTTTCCCAGTAACGGATAAGCCATCAACAGGCGAAAGCAAACGTGCCCCACGTGATAAAAAAGCCAATCGCCGAACCAATGCCAAAAAGAGCATTAAGCAGTTCCAAGGCAAGCCGAAACGCCAAGCGCCTCAAGCTAAGTAGACAAGCTCAAATAAACAAAAAGCCATCGTAATGATGGCTTTTTAATTAAATGGAGAGTGTGTCTAAATAGGGGGGATTGCTTAGAAGTTGTAAGAAACTGTCGCGCCTACTGCCCATTGATTTGCGCTCTCTACGATAGAAGAATCGCTGATGCCGCTACCTAGACGTGTATATTGTGATACTTGGCTGATTTGCCAGTGCTCAGTGATTGGCACTACCAGTTTGTAACCTAAACCGTAGTTTACGGTTGCGTCGCCTGTGTATACTTTGCGGTTTGTACGTGCTTCTTTGTCTGTTACACCGAAGTAGTAGTCAACGTAATCTTTGCTTTGGTAAGACACGCTCGCAAATGGTACGAAATCAGCATTACCGATATTCATGATATGGAAGTAAGTGGCACCACCTTGGAAGCCTTTGTAAGCGCCTGATACATCATGTTGTAGGTAAGTTGAAACTACGTTGTTTGGATCAAGTCTGAAATCTGCGTTCAAACCTAGATCGATCGCGATATCACGTCGTTTCGTACCTTTTAGGCTCTTCGCTACATCGCTATCACGAGGTACACCGCTACCTACCACGTAAGCACTCATGTTAAGTAGTTCATCGTTGTCACCTAGGAAACGGTAGTTAATACCGCCTAAATCAGCGTTGAAGTCTTCACCATGGTAACCACCGTTTAGAACTGGCGCAGTGTTGTGTTTTTGGTCTTTGAAAAGATCGCTCGCTTGTACTATGCCAGCTTCGACCATCCAGCCACCTTCGTTGTTGTAGATGTTACCGTTACGAATGTAAGTATCACCCGCTGTTGCCGTGCCTGCAGCCGTCAACGTTAATAATGCAATAATTGTTTTGTTCATTGTTCTGTCCCAGTTATTTGGTTTTGAACACTGTACAAAATAAAGTTGTAACCCTCTATCAGAAGAGCGTATGGAAGTGTAATGATGACTTTAAGAAATGTATGGTTTCACCTAAAAAATGCTAAGACGTAGAACCATGCCCGCTATGAAGGCATGGTTGAGACGTTGGTATAGATGATCTCTATCGCCGTTGAGATGGTTTAACTGGGTTTGCGGTGAAGGTACTTCATGACTTTCCCTTGCTTCCACATCATAACGCCTGTGATGGCGACAACGGGAACAAGTACAAATAACGTTAAAGTCATGAACATTTCATTTGCCTTCAGCGGTGAATAAAGCGCTGCACCCACCAACAGCGCACACAATATATGCATCCATCTTAAAGCCAATCTTACTAACTGTCCGCTCATTGCCTTTCTCCTTTGCTTTGTTTCAATACACGATACAGAGCAAAGTGATGACGGTTTTGGCTTTGAGATAAAACGCCTAATAGCGTTATAAGTGAACGTATAGGATGATGAATGGTTTTTATGCTGAGCAGATAACTTTCGGAGTGTGTCTTAGACCTAACATTGTGCACCCATCTTCCAAGTAGCTATCGGTGACAACATCGAAGCCGAACTTTCCGTAGTAGTCTTTCAAGTGTGCTTGTGCGGATATAAAAATGCTGTCGTTCGGGTAGATCTTTCTTGTGGCATCGAAACTCACTTGCATCAATTGGTTACCGATGCTTTTCCCTCTGTAATCTTCTGCGACGATAACGCGACCAATACACACGTCATTGGCATCAGAGTTCAGCAAGGGTAAAACGTCAACGGGGTATCCGATTTTCGGAGGCATAATACGACTATAAGCCACCAGACGTTCGTTATCATATCCCATTACGTGGTAGGTGTCGGGATGGTTATCCTTACCATCCAAATCGCTGTATGGCGTGTTCATGTCTACGATGAAAATATTGACTCTTTGCTGCAAAAAATCGTAAAGCTCTTGAACAGACAGGTTTGCGAATTTCTTAATTCTCCATTCGAGCATCATGCTTCCCCTTGTATTATTTGGGGTACAACATAAAGAGTATTTGTACGGGATTCATTAACCTTTGTTAATTGCCAAGCTCCAGCTTAAATACAGATTTGCTGTATTGAACGGCTAAAAAGCAAAAGCCCCACTGACTTGGTTGTGGGGCTAATATTAGAAGGGATACGCTCCGATCTATCGGGGAGTCAGAAAGGGAATTAACCCGCAGTCGGGCCAACCAAACGCATTTCCCAATCTTCGACTTCACCCGTTTCCAAGCGACGTTCGACAAGCTTGCCCCAAGATTCAACTAATGGAAGTTCCGCCAGTTGGCTTAGCTCTGTTTTATCTAGGCAACCAGTAAACACAGCGCCCATGATGCGAGCCAATGACCAGTCTGGGTAAGGTCTTTCGCACAGAATAATCTCGTCACCAGCGCCGATATCGCCTTCTTGCAACACTCGGAAGTACCAGCCTGTTCGAAGCGTGTCTTGTAGTCTTCTCGCCATGTTGTTTTGCTCGAAGCGGACGTTGAGTTTCCAGCAAGGCATGCGACCTTGAGATACTTCCAATAAGGTTGTTCCGATTCGGATTTTATCTTTCAAGCAAATGGACGCTTCTGTTACGCCGCTTGAGCTTAAGTTCTCACCGAACGCCCCAGCTGATTGGAAAATCGCTTTGTCGCCCAGCTCCTGCTGCCAAACTGGATAGTGCTCGCTTGGGTAAATATGAAGGGCTTTTTGAATCCCACCATGAAAGCGTGGATCGCCTTGTTCATCATTGGTAAAACCCAGTTCTGTTGCATGCTGACGCTGCGGCAGAACCTGTTTGTTAATCGCACTTTTCGCACCATGTGCAAAAGCAACGGTTTTACCTGCTAATACGCTGTTAACTACGCCTAACTTCTTCATATTCTTTCCTTATCGCCTGAAACTGATTTGCCAAACGGTATGAGACAAGGCCGCGTTAGCGCTCGCCCAGTGATTTGAATACCGGAATCGCTGCCAGTACTTCAATGCGCTTTTCTGTGCTTTTTAAGTAGCGCGTTTCGCTATCTGAAACCAACACATGACGTTGATAACCTTCCGTTTTAGGGAACTTGGTTAACACGGTTTCAAGCGATGCTTCGCATTTATTTTGGTTGATGTTATCAATATCGACTTTGAATAAGAGTTGGTTTTCTTTGGATATTTCCACTTGATATCGCATACGTCACACCTCACGGCTTCATTCACTTTGCCGGGCATGATAGCCTAGTGAGCTTGTGTCAGAATAGGGATGTAAGGACAGTTAATGATGCTAACCCGCCAAATCGATTCTCACTCCGGTGTTATGACCTCCAATGAGATGATGGCTGCTAATCCTCACTCACCAGCTTTGGTTAAGACCATCGACATGCCGAAAGGTTACATTGATGCGCTGCACCAACACACGTGGCATCAAGTCATCTTCCCGATCAAAGGGTTATTACAAACCAAAACCGATCACTACCAACACCTTGTACCCCATACCTCTGCGCTGTTTGTACCTGCGGGTATTCAACATGAATCCATCGCGCTAAGCCATACGACATTTGTCGGTATCTATCTAAACCCTAAGTTCGGTACTGAGTACGAGCATCAAGTGCGGACCATCACTCTCACACCGTTCTTGAACGAGCTGCTACAGGAAATACGCCGCCAATGCGAAGGGTTTGTCAGTGATGAGGAAGTATCACGCTTGCTTGGCGTACTCCACGATCAAATCATGAAAGACAACGTGCAGACCTTTCAGTTATTGCTGCCAGAAGACAGGCGATTAAAGCTGATATTTGAAGCGCTGACCGACACGCCAGCATTGGATTGGTCACTCAAACAGTGGGGAGAGAAAGTCGGTGCATCCGAGCGAACGTTGTCGCGCTTGTTCTCCAAAGAGTTCAACACCTCGTTCCAACTTTGGCGGCAACAAATTCGGCTGATTTATTCGCTCTCTTTGCTTGACGAAGAGCTTTCTATCCAAAGCATTGCCGATCAAGTGGGGTATCAAAATGACTCTTCCTACATCAAAGCGTTTAAAGCCTATTTTGATGTCACCCCACAGCAGTTTCGAATGAATAGCCGATAAGTTCTGTTTTCAAAGCTGAAGCTGTATTGCAGATTGTTCTTTCCCTCAAAAATTCGAATGCCGAGCGATAAGCTTCACCCCTAGTAAGCCCAATCTAACTGAGTTGTTTAACATTTCATTTAAATCATTTGCTGTATTTAAATTCATGTCGCGAATGACAAAGCAATACATAATCTGACATTAAACTTGTTGCACATGATTTATGATGCTTTCGCCTAAAAAATTATACTTATTATGGGCTTAAAGTAGAGTAAAGACGTTAATGTGAGCTCGTGATAACAATGGAGTCGATGAGCAGCAGTGACGAATAATAACAATGTAACAGAGGTTTATAACGTGAGAAATATCGCTTGGACTGCGAGTAATGTTAATAAGTTGTTGGCGACCTTGGCTGTTTCTAGCCTGTTGTCTGGATGTGGTGGTGGTGGGGACTCTGATTCCACCCCTGCTGCAAAACCTCCAATTGAGAATAAGAAAGATGAAACCCCACCAGTAATCACGTTAGTAGGGAGCAAAAGCATCACAGTTTATCTGAATGATAAATTTGAGGACCCAGGCTTTACTGCAACAGATAACGTGGATGGTGACATCAGTAAGCGCGTTAAGGTTAGCTACGACAAACCGATAGATACTGACACTGTGGGCACCTACACAATAACGTACACAGTCACGGATAAAGCGGGTAACAAAGCTGTGGTATCTCGTGAAGTGAAGGTCGAAAGCAAAGCGATTCCGGCCCCAGATGTAGAGAGCGACAAAGATACCGAGAAGCCTCAAATTACACTAAAAGGTGGTGAGGAAATCATCGTTTATCTGAACGATGAATTTCAGGATCCAGGCTTTAGTGCAACAGATAACGTGGATGGTGATATCAGCAATCGCGTACAGGTTAGCGGCAAACCGGATACTGACACTGTGGGTACCTACACAATAACGTACAAGGTAACGGATAAAGCGGGTAACAAAGCAACGGCATCTCGTAAAGTGACGGTAAAGAGTAAAGCGGTTGCAGATATCGAGAAGCCTCAAATCACACTAAAAGGTGGTGAAGAAATCACCGTTTATCTGAATGATGAATTTCAGGACCCAGGCTTTACTGCAACAGATAATGTGGATGGTGACATCAGCAAGCGTGTACAGGTTAGCGGCAAACCGGATACTGGTACTGTTGGCACTTACACATTAACGTACAAGGTCACAGATACCGCGGGCAATGAGGCAACGGCAAAACGAGTCGTCGAAGTTGTTGAAGGCATTGTCTTTAGAGACAGCGATATTGTTCTGTATGAAAATGAATACCAGCACCGAATTTGGTATGACGTAAAGTCAGACAACATTGATGCGTCGAAAATAACATTTGAGCTGTCCGAGCAATCCACAGCAACGGTCGATAAAGCACAAGGCCAGACACTGGATGTTGAGTTGGTAGAGGTGAAAAATTCGACGTCTAAAAGCGGATATTTCACGTTGGCTATTCATGATGACGAAGAGTTCGAAGGTAAAGAAAGGATCGTGGTAAACGTTCTGAGCGACAAGGCGTTTGTTAAGGAACTGAATATTGATCTGGATGATACTGATTCTAAAGGACTAGTTGAGCACGGCGCTCTAACTGCTATTGGGCAAGTGCCATACTATAGAAGGGTTGTTCTTGATGATATGCTTTACGCCTTTGATGGTTTGAAGATAGCGAAATATGACCTAATCAATCAGAGCCGAGTGAAATATCTTGATTTGACGCACTGGTCAATCAAATTTGATATTCAACCCTATTGGCCTCAAGTTGTTATTTATCAAGATGAGATCTACTGGCTTAACGAGAATAAGTTATATCAAGTTGATAAAAACGACTTAACTCCGAGACTTGTCTCTTTAGTACCTGCACACTTTCAGCATGGGTCTCGCCCAAGCCAAAAAATCTTAGCCATTTTAGGTAATAAGCTCTACGTGTTTGACAACGGACTTGACGATGAAAGTTTCCTTCTCCACGGACACGGATACCACAGTTATGATTTTGAAACTGGTGAGTGGCTAGGCCTTCCTGATTTTCCAGATGAAGGAGTATATGGAAAGCATTGGGCGATGTCCGTTTCTGGGACTAAGGTCGTGGGCGATGATATATACATCCTAGAGGAAAAGTATTTTAGTGTTTTTAACACAAAAGAATGGACATGGTCACAGGTTGGTAAAGGGTATAAAGGTAAGTCGGCGGTTGAAGCGACACTTTCTCACCGGGCTCACTTCTCTGGTAGCTTTGCGTACGATTTTTTAAATCGCGATAAAGTTAAGTATTTCACTCGTTATGAGTTTGATGCCGATATGAAGGTAACAAGTGTTGATGAACGAGTAATACCTTACTTTGACTATGACCCTATTATGTATAAAGGCCGTTTGTACATGACCGATGGTAAAAGCACTGATTTGTTGTCTATTTACTGGGGCGATAACCACTAAACGAGTTTTAATATGAAGACCCTAAGCCAGCGCCTTGTCGCTGGCTTTTCTTTCCCCCCCCCCCCCCCCAAAAAAAAAGTTCGAACACCGAGCGATAAGCTTCACCCCTAGTAAGCCCAATCTAACCGAGTTTTAACATTTTATTTGAATCATTTTCTGTTTTTAAATTCATGTCGTGAATGACAAAAAAATACACAGCCTGACATTAAACGAGTTGCATTTACTTTATGATGCTTTCGCCTAAAAGTTATACATATCATGGGTTTGAAGTAGATTGAAGACGTTAATGTGAGCTCGTGATAACAACGGAGTTGATGAGCAGCAGTGACGAATAATAACAATGTAACAGAGGTTTATAACGTGAGAAATATCGCTTGGACTGCGAGTAATGTTAATAAGTTGTTGGCGACCTTGGCTGTTTCTAGCCTGTTGTCTGGATGTGGTGGTGGTGGGGACTCTGATTCCACCCCTGCTGCAAAACCTCCAATTGAGAATAAGAAAGATGAAACTCCACCAGTAATCACGTTAGAGGGAGGCAACAGCATCACCATTTATCTCGGTAATGTGTTTGAGGATCCTGGCTACAGTGCAACGGATAACGTGGATGGTGACATTAGTAAGCGCGTTAAGATTAGCGACTACAAACAGATAGATACTGGTACTGTTGGCACCTACACACTAACGTACAAGGTCACAGATACCGCAGGCAATGAGGCAACGGCAAAACGAGTCGTTGAAGTTGTTGAAGGCATTGTCTTTAGAGACAGCAAGATTACTCTGTATGAGAATGAATACCAGCACCGAATTTGGTATGACGTAAAGTCAGACAACATCGATGCGTCGACAATAACAGTTAAGCTTTCAAACCAATCCACAGCGACGGTTGAGAAAGAACAAGGTAAGGTGCTGGATGTTGAGTTGGTTGAGGTGAAGAATTCAACATCAAAGAGTGGGTACTTTACGCTAGCGATTCATGATGATGAAGAGTTTGAGGGTAAAGAAATGGTTGTTGCTGAAGTATTTAGCAATGACGTGTTTGTAAAGGAATTGAGTATCGAATTAGATGATACTGATGAAAAAAATATTCCTGGTTACAAGATTTCTGATAAACCACTGTCTGAGATTATCGAACAAGGCCATTGGGTTAAAGATGATAGTCACATCGCCGTTGGTGATAACTTGTATTCAATTTATCGAATTCTAGATAAAGGTGATGTTGAATCTCATCAGGACCGTGGTAAGTGGGATGTATCTTATTTAATAGCTAAGTATGACCTTATTCAAAAGAAAGAGATCAAGATTGCTATTAATAAAGGAGATTATAAGAATAAAGAAAACATGTATGTTGTGGTCAATCAAGGTGAAATTTATTTGTTTGATGAAACGCATCTTTATCGTTTACACAACAGTGACCTTTCTTTGGAGGTGATAAGTGAGGCCCCTAAGGATCTAAATATAGTTCAACTCCAAAGACACGCAGCACAAGTTGTAAATGGTAAGCTTTACCTCTTTTCAGAAGAATCTAACTACAGTTTTGATTTTAAACTGAACATGTGGGAACCGCTTCCGCATCCATCTTTGGATGCTCAAGAACTGGTGTTTGGGAAAGTGGAAGCAACGAGAGTAGTTAACGATAAGATTCATGTTTACTCTACTCAATCTCGAATGATTTTTGATACGACAAAAAATACGTGGTCGGAAAACGTTAATTCATCGTCATTGGGCTCGGAATTAGATGGTGATTCTCTATTTATTGGTCAATATGTTTATGACTTTATGTATAAATCCGTTAAAGAGAACAAAGAAACTAAGAAAACACAAACTTTGAGAAGATATAGCCTCTCTAATCACATGTGGGAGAACGGAGAGGAACGCTTGGATGTTGGGCTTTCTAACCCATTCATGTACAAAGGACGTATTTATATGCATACGAGAGCAGATGACGTTATACTCCCATTTTACTGGGGCGATAACCACTAAACCAGTTTTAATATGAATACCCTAAGCCAGCGCTGTGTCGCTGGCTTTTCTTTAGGTATGGAAAAGTTTTCCTAACCGATTGGCAACTGAAAGGTACTCTTAATTTCCTTTACGGATACGTTGGATTGAATGGCGCTGATGCCTTTCACGCGGCGAATCGCACTGATGTGGTCAAAGTATTCGTCTAAGTCTCGAGCCACCACTTGCACCATATAATCTGCGCTGCCAGCAATGCAGTGACACATTAAGATCCAGTCGGTTTCAGCGACAAAGTCTTCAAAAGGCGTGGTGTTTTCTACCTCATGGCTGCCGAGGGTAACCAGAGTAAAACCAGAAACTTGGAAACCGAGCTTTTTACGGTTCAGCTTCGCGGCATAACCCTCAATGTAGCCTTCCTCTTCCATCTTTTTCCAGCGTCGCCAGCAGGGCGTTTCACTCAGGTTAACGGTCTCGGCAAGCTTAGAGTTACTCATGCGACCATCTTTCTGAATATGGTCAAGAATGGCGAAATCGGTACTATCCAATTCAAAGTTGGTGGATTCTTTCTTTTTCATAATTATTTTAGAAATAGTCTGCTCAAATTGGCTTTTATCGTAGCGCAGATAGCAATTTTCTTTCTACCCAAATCGTTAGACTGTTCCCATAGTTGTTGATTACTTTTTGGGAGAGAGTGCATGAGTGCTCAATTGTTGGCGGCATTTTTGTTGTTTGCCGTTTCTATTTCTTTAACGCCGGGAGCAGGCAACGTCGCGCTGTTAGGTATTTCTAGCCGATATGGTTTTTCTGCGACCGTGCCATTTGTATTGGGTAATGCAGTCGGGGTGATCATCATGTTGGTTGGGGCAAGTGTGGGGCTTGTCAGTTTGTTTACCCTTTACCCAGATTTGTACACGGCGTTAAAGTGGATTGGTGCGGCGTACCTGCTGTATCTCGCATGGTCGATTGCCACAATGGAACTCGATAATGATTCGAATGCGAAAAAGTCCGGCTTTTTATCTGGCGTTTGGGTGCAAATCCTTAATCCAAAAAGTTGGGTTGCGTCACTGACAGTGTTCTCTCAATTCATCTCACCAAACAATGATTACCTGACTCAGGTGGTGATCATCATTAGCGTAATGGTGGGAACCGGTGTGCTGGGGATGTTTGCGTGGGCGTACTTTGGCACCGTATTAAACCGTTTTATTCAGTCACCACAAAAGGTAGTGTGGGTAAACCGATGCATGGGCAGCAGCCTAGCGTTAGTAGTGGTGTTTATGCTGAGTCAGCCAGTTTAGGCTCTTATCCAATTTGACGTGCGCGCCGAGAAAACGTTATATACCCGTTTCGCTATGGTGCGCCATATTCCCTCAAGCAATTCAGTGGTATCCAGATGAGCTTAACTAAGACCAACTCGACCAAGACAAACACTCGCGTTAATCAACTGAGCTTTGGTTTGCCAAGTGAATCGTTGGTGTTGGAGCATGTTGAGCTAGAGCCACTGGCTTTGGGTAACGTTCGCGTGCAAATCGAAGCCACGAACATTAATCCAAGCGACCGATTATCGATTCAGGGAGTAGGGCAGTATCGTCGTACCCATGTACCGCCGCGAGTGCCAGGGTTTGAAGCGGTAGGGCGTGTGGTTGAGATAAACGATCCGCATCAAACCGAGTTTCACATTGGGCAAAAGGTTCTGGTGGCACAAAGCGGGACTTGGCAAAGCTATGTCGATGCGCCTGCGGAGAATGTCTTTGTAGTGCCAGAAAGTCTTGAGAGCGGCTACGCTTGCCAGCTATACATCAATGCCCTGACGGCTTGGGTGATCACCACTCACGTTGCCAAGTTGGGCAAAGACGATGTGGTGATCATCAACGCGGGCAATTCTGCTATTGGCAAGATCTTCGCTCAGTTGTCGCACTCGCTCGGATTTACTTTGATTGCGATAAGCTCCGCGCCCGAGCGTTATCCATACGATTCCATTGCTGTGTTAGATAGTAAGCAAGATCTGCAATCTCAAATCGATGCACGAAAGTTACCTCAACCCAATGTCGCGTTCGATGCCATTGGCGGCAAGTTTGGCACCGAACTAATCCAAGTTCTGCTTAGTTCGGGAACGTATATTAATTACGGAACGCTTTCTCTCACCCCTTATGAGCCTGCTTTCTTCGCTTGTATGAAGCAGCACAATATCGACTTTAGTACGTTCTTTTTGCGCTATTGGGAAGAATCAGTTGGTAAGAGCGTTCGCAAAAAAGTCTTTGTTGAGATGCTAGAACACTTTATGGAACACCAGATACAACTTGATGTGGATCGCTACCTTCCGTTGGAACAATTTCAGAGCGCATTCGAGCTGATAGAAGATGAATCGGTTGCGCTGCAAGGCAAAATCATTCTGACCATGCAGTAGCTGTATTAAAGCATAGGGTATTTTGAAGAACAAAAAAGGGATAGCATTCACCATCCCTTTTTGCGTTTTAGTTGGGGGTTATTGAGCAGCTGTTAACTCGCGATAATCTCATCCATCAAGCGATCGATTTGCACTACCACTTGTTCGCTGGCATCTTCCATGGCGTTAATCGCGGTCACCATCGCTGACATGTTGCCAGATTTAGCTTGGCTCATTGCTTCACGTCCGCTGTCGTGCACGCCTTTATGTGGTTCTTCAAGTAGCGCATAGCTTCTTAGGTGGCTGTAAGCCTTGCCATCGCCACGGTAGTACCACTGGCCTAAGCGACACTCTGAGTGGCTATTCACCGTTTCACCAAATGCTCCGCTCTGTAGTAAGCGATAGATGTTGTTCTTCCAGATGGCGTGATCAAGTTTCACTGTGTCCAAGAAAGCACGGGTGGATGCAATATGGATCACCTGCTGCATGTGTTCCGATTTCACGACGACTTCGTTCACGATAGAACCAATTTGTGCGGAAGAGGCTGAAACTTCTTCTGCACAGGTCTGGTTTTCATCGATAGAGGTTTTAATCGCGTTGACCTGAGTGAGCACTTGATTCACCAACGAATCAATTTGTTCACTAGCCTCGCTGGCTTTACCTGCCAGGTTTCTTACCTCGTCAGCCACCACCGCAAACCCACGCCCAGCCTCGCCAGCACGCGCAGCTTCAATCGCTGCATTTAAGGCGAGCAAATTGGTTTGATCAGAAATCTCTTGAATCGTCGATACAAGGTGAGAGATAGAAGTGGCGGTGTTATCTAATATTTGAACCGATTCAATACTTTGGGAAGCTTGAGTGCTGATCTTCACTGCTCGGTTATCAAGGCGGGCAAGAGCTTGATGCGTTTGTTTAAACATCTCATCAAGTTGTTGCAGCTCTTGGTTTTCATGCGCCATCGACTGTGCACTTTCAACCATCTCGGTTCGAATGGTTTGGAGCATGTCCCCACCTTTCAAACTGCTCGACATCAACTCGTCGCTATTGTGGTGCTCTTGCTGTGCAGTGCGAACAAGCTGTTGTGTTTCTTGGAGCTGTTTTTCCAGAGCAGTAACGTCAGTTTGGTACTTCTGTTTGAGGTCTGCGAGCTCTTGCTTAAGCGCCTCATTTTCCGATTTGATTCGTTTTAATCCAAACATAGATTTTATAAATGTAACGAGATGTTAAAAAATCCATGCTAATCGAGTTGAGTATTTAATACACGATGACATTCATATATTTGCCAAGCTGAATCACACTTTTTCTGTAAGGTTTATTGAAACAAGAGATATGAACTTTAGAGAATCAGGGCTTAACAACTCTTTTTTACACGTGCGTCGTAGTGTCCTCATTCTAAAAACAAAACCCCGATAATTGGTGATCAACTATCGGGGGTCTTTTTATCTCGCTTTGCCTACCGAGGCGGAACGAGCATTATTTGGTATGAAAAATCTGCTCAGTCTCTAGCGATGTCATTGCGCGAACTTGGCGCCAGATGTAGTAGAAAATACCAAACATCATCAACATGCTCGGAATCGCAATCATTGGGTAGCTGTAAAGCGTTAGCTTGCCCAACTCTTCATTGAACGCGGCAGTACCTGCAGGGCTAGTCACAATCCAAGTTGCTAGGAAATAGTTCATCGCTGATGAGAACGCGAAGGTACTTGCGAATAGGTAGTTAGAAGACATCAAGCAACGTTCAAACGCCTGAGTTTTGCCATTCTGTTCTAAACGCTCGTTAATCAGCGGTAGGTTCAAAATCGTGTCGTTCAGCAGCATCTTCTGCATAAGCGGGTAGCGGGTGAAGGTAGAGCCAAGTACCGCGATACCAATCAAACCCGGAATTAATGCTTCTTTCAATGCCAACCAACGCGTATCTAACTCTAGCAAGCCGATGCCGCCAGTTAACAGCACACTGATAAAACCAAGTGCAGAAATGAAGTTGAATTTCTTGTTGCGGATAAGGTCCATGCCGCCATACACCAATGGGAACATCAAGGCGACAACCAGTGCCATTGCTGTACCTAGGTGCTCCTCACCACTGAACTTCATCAAAATGAATGAAGGGATGATGACGTTAAACAGGATCTCGAATAGGGGATTCGACTTTTTCGCCGTGGTGTTACTCATAACTTTACTGACTCTACTATGTCGGCTGAATTTTACTTTGGGGGAAGTGTTCTACTCCTTGCGCCAGATGTAAAGCCTTAAAGCCCCGAGTTGTGTAACGACTTATGAAATAAACAGCGAATGAGCCCTCATTGGGCAGGGTTTTAGGTGTTATTGGGTAGGTTAACCAGGCCTACCTAAAACGGGTAAGCCTCTTTGTTTTTTGAGGCGAGAAGGGGGAGTTATTGGTCGCCTCTAATCACACTTAACCCTTTGTCCATCAGTTCTTGTGTTACTACGTCAGACAGATTGGAATCGGTAATGATGCCGTCTAATTGCTCGATATTTAATGCATGAAAGCTGGCAATTTGGCCGTATTTGGTGGAGTCAGAAACAAGGTAGTTAGTTTGTGCCGCTTTGATGATGGCCTTTTTCACAAGGACTTTGTTTTCGTTTGGCGTTGATAAGCCCTTCAAACTCCAAGAAGACGTAGAGATAAAGGCAATATCAATGTTCAATCCGTTCAAGAACTCTGCGACTTTTCCACCAACTGTGGATTGGTTCTCACGATCAATTTTGCCCCCAGTATGGTAAAGCTCACATTGACTGTGCGTCATCAGGAAACCCGCAATAGAGAAGTCATTGGTGATCACTAATAGATCGTCACGATCCGCTATTTGATGGGCGATCTCTAGAGAAGTGGTTCCCGCATCCAAGTAAATCGTAGCGTCTTTGCCAATTAACGTGGCAGCAAGTTTGCCAATTTGAACCTTCTCATCCGCTTGTTGCTCGACTTTAGCGTCATGGGAAAGCTCAGAATGTAAAGCCTGAGCCAGTTGCACTCCACCAGAAACAGAGACGACTTTACCTGAGGATTCCAGTTTTACGATGTCACGGCGAATGGTCATATGTGATACGCCAAGGTGGTCGGTTAAATCTGAAATGCTTAACACTTCTTGGTGTGATAACAGGGACAAGATGGTTCTTTGACGTTCTGCAGGGATCATGATTTCACTTCTATATTCTTGTTTTTCAGTATCCTACCAACCTTTTCGCTTTTTGTGAATATCTGTGAATATCTGTTCTCAACCTAATAAGCCTTGCCCTCCCTTGTGTTAACTGATCGGGTTATCTCTGCCCATAAAGGGGTAAATATCACTTTCTTGTTAATTTGTGTGAAAAAATGTGATTTAAAGCGAAGTCTCGGATTAGTGCTTCACATATAATCACACCAACTAAACAAGAATTAACAAAATTCAATTTACCAAGAAGGCATTGTTGTTATGAGCGAAGTTCAATCTGTCGGTGTTATCGGTTTAGGCTCTATGGGAATGGGCGCGGCGAAGTCATGTGTGCGTGCTGGCCTTGATGTATATGGTTTCGACCTGAATCCTAGTGCTTTGGAAGATCTGGGTGCATTTGGCGCGAAAGCGGTTTCTACCAACGCAGTCGAGTTTGCCGATCAACTTGATTCTGTGTTGGTTTTGGTTGTGAATGCGGCGCAAGTTAACACCGTATTGTTCACAACAGGTCTTGCGGCTGCGCTTAAACCCAATACGCCTGTCATGGTATCAGCCACTATCTCGGCAGAAGACGCCAAGCAAATTGAAGCCAAATTGGCTGAGCACAATCTTGTGATGCTCGATGCGCCTGTATCTGGCGGCGCAGTAAAAGCAGAAGCTGGTGAGATGACCATTATGGCGTCGGGCGCGCAAAGCACCTTTGATGCGCTGGAGCCTGTACTGAGTGCAACGGCTGCCAAGGTATACAACATTGGTGAAGCTGTAGGCCTTGGCGCGACAGTGAAAATCATTCACCAACTGCTTGCTGGTGTTCACATTGCAGCAGGTGCCGAAGCGATGGCGCTTGCCGCTCGTGCAAACATTCCATTGGATTTGATGTATGACGTGGTGACTAATGCCGCGGGTAATTCTTGGATGTTTGAGAACCGCATGAAGCATGTCGTCGACGGTGACTACTCGCCTAAATCAATGGTCGATATTTTCGTTAAAGACCTAAACCTTGTGTCAGATACCGCGAAAGATCTGAAATTCCCTCTGCCACTTTCCAGTGCCGCCCTAAACATGTTTGTAAGCGCAAGCAATGCGGGTTTTGGTCAGGAAGACGACAGTGCCGTTATCAAAATCTTTAACGGTATTGAGCTTCCTGGTGTGGAAAGCAAAGACAAATAAGCGCAAGTAAAGTGGAGAAGTAATTATGTTATTAGGTGTTATTGCAGACGACTTTACTGGCGCAACTGATATTGCCGGATTCCTTGTAGAAAATGGCATGCGCACCGTGCAGCTTAACGGCATTCCAAAGCAAGAGGTTGATATCCATGCCGATGCGGTTGTGATCAGTCTTAAATCTCGCTCTTGTCCTGTCGATGAAGCAATCAACGATTCGGTGGCAGCGCTAAAATGGCTAAAGGCCAATGGTTGCCAGCAGTTCTACTTTAAGTACTGTTCAACTTTCGACAGCACCGCTGAAGGTAATATTGGGCCTGTTACTGACGCGTTGCTAGCCGAGTTGAATGAAGATTTCACCATTGTTTGTCCTGCGTTGCCGGTTAATGGCCGCACGGTTTACAACGGCCACCTGTTTGTATTCCAAGACCTGCTCAGTGATTCTGGTATGCGCAATCACCCAGTGACGCCAATGACAGATTCTAGCTTGATTCGCATGATGGATGCGCAGTCACAAGGCTCATCTGGTTTGGTGAACTTCCAAGTGATTGAGCAAGGCTCCCAAGCGGTGTCTGAGCGATTTGAAACCCTCAAACAACAAGGTGTTCGCTATGCTGTTGTCGATGCATTCAATGCCGATCATCTAGTGACGCTCGGTCAGGCAGCGAAATCTCTTAAGCTGGTTACCGGTGGTTCTGGCCTAGCGGCGGGGATTGCTAAGAACTGGGCAGAACATCTGGCCGATCAAAGCGATGCTAAGAAAGCGGGCAACCCAACCAAGGCGCCGACGGTGGTGTTCTCTGGCTCATGTTCTGTGATGACCAATCAACAAGTTGCCATTTACAAACAACAAGCACCGAACTTCGCGATTGATGTGAAAGCCTGCCTTACCGATGAAGCGTACTCAAATCACGTGTTTGATTGGGTGATGACCAATATCGACAGTGAATTTGCTCCGCTGGTTTACGCAACCGCAGAGGCAACAGTTCTAAAAGCCATTCAAGAAGAGTTTGGCGCACAAGCCTCTAGCCATGCCGTTGAGCAATTCTTCAGTAAGTTGGCTATCAAACTGCAGCAACACGGTGTGAAGAACTTCATCGTTGCTGGTGGCGAAACATCTGGCGTTGTTACGCAAAGCCTCGCGGTAACAGGGTTCCATATTGGTCCTCAAATTGCGCCGGGCGTGCCTTGGGTGAAATCCGTCGATGGCGAGCTTTCACTGGCGCTGAAATCCGGCAACTTTGGTGATGAGCATTTCTTTGCCAAAGCGCAGTCGCTTTTTGAATAGCAGGAATTGTGATGAATAAAGATTTAATGACAGAGCAGCAACTGCGAGATCAAATGGTGACCATGGCTCGCTCTATGTTTGAGCGCGGCTACGCAACGGGCGGTGCTGGTAACTTGTCTGTGAAATTACCGAATGGCCATTTTTTGGCAACGCCGACGGGCTCCTCGTTTGGGCGTTTAGTGGCAGAAGAACTGTCTGTAGTGGATATCGATGGCAACCATATCTCGGGTAAAAAGCCGTCGAAAGAAGTGGCATTTCACCTAGCCATTTACCGCAATAATTCGCAATGCAATGCCATCGTGCATTTGCATTCAACGTACCTAACGGCGTTGTCTTGCCTTGAAGAGTTAGACCGCGCCAATGCCATCAAAGCATTCACACCTTACTTTGTGATGCGCATTGGTGAGCTACCAGTGATCCCTTACCTGCGTCCGGGGGATCCACAAATCGCAGAAGAGCTCGCACAACGTGCTGGTGACTATCGTGCCTTCTTACTGGCTAACCACGGCCCGGTCATTACAGGCACAGACTTTGAAGATGCAGTAGACAACGCTGAAGAGCTGGAAGAAACCGCAAAACTGGCGTTCATTCTTAAAGACAGCAACATCCGCTACCTAACGGATGCCGAGGTTCAAGACCTAAAAGGGAGAGGTAAATAATGGCTAAGTTCGCAGCAAACCTAACCATGTTATTCACAGAAGTGCCGTTTTTAGAGCGTTTTGAGAAAGCGCATCAAGCGGGATTCAAAGCGGTAGAGTACCTCTTCCCATACGCATTCGAGGCGCAAGAACTGGCCAACAAGATGGAGCAATTCGGTTTTGAACAAGCACTCTTCAACATGCCTCCGGGTGATTGGGATGCTGGTGAACGTGGCTTCGCCGCGATTCCGGACCGAGAGGATGAGTTTAAGGCGAGCGTCGATACTGCGCTGATGTACGCCAAAGCACTGAAGTGTAAAAAGGTTCACGCTATGTCTGGCATCGTTGATTCCCGTTTCACTCGTGAGCAGCATATTGAAACCTTCATCTCAAACATTCGTTATGCAGCGGATAAGTTTGCCGAGCAAGGTGTTGAGCTGATGATAGAGCCACTCAACAATCGCGATGTACCGAACTACTTTGTCGCCCATCAACGCGAAGCGGTCGAGCTGATTAAGCAAGTGGATCGTCCAAACGTAAAACTGCAACTTGACCTTTACCACGCTCAAATTATGGATGGCGACCTAAGCACATTAATCCGTGAAGTCGCTTCTTACACCGGCCACATTCAAATCGCCTCAGTACCTGAAAGGCATGAGCCGTCAGAAGGTGAGTTGAACTACCCACACCTGTTCAACGTGTTGGATGACTCAGGTTATCAAGGCTGGATTGGCTGCGAATACAACCCAAGGCACAGTACTGAAGAAGGTCTTGGTTGGGTTCGTCCTTACCTCTAATAAAAATACTTATAACAATTTCAGTTGCTTGCGCAACAACGTGTACTAGGTGATGAGAGTTCATCGCCTAGCCGCACGCACCCTACAGAATCAGAAACAAAAGGAACATAAAAATGGATGGAGCATTAATCGGCATTGTCATCGGTATTCTTGCCATGATGGGAATGATCATAAAAACACGTATTCCCGTCGCACTGGCAATGGTAATTGCGAGCATTATCATGGGTCTATTTGCAGGCATGGCGCCGACAGAACTCATTGATGCGATTAAAGCGGGCTTCGGCGGCGTGCTAGGCGGTATCGGTTTGATCATTGCCTTTGGTGTCATCATGGGCGCGTGTTTTGAGCGCTCTGGTGCGGCGGTTCGTATGGCGAAAACCTTCGTTAAGATCTGTGGTAAAGGCCGTGAAGACTTGGCGCTTGGCTTTACTGGTGTGCTGGTGGCAATCCCGGTTTTTTGTGACTCTGCGTACATCATTTTGCACTCTCTTGTTCGCGCAATTTCACGAGATACGGGTAAATCTGCCGTTGGTCTTGGTGTGACGCTCGCACTTGGTCTGCTTATCACTCACGCACTTGTGCCGCCAACACCGGGTCCTGTTGCGGTAGCCGGTATTCTTGGTGTCGACCTAGGTGAGTACATGCTGTGGGGGCTAATGGTGTCTGTACCTATGATGCTGCTCTCGATGATTTACATCCGCCGTGTGGGTAATGAATACTACCGCGTACCAAATGGTGATGGTTGGATCACTAACCAAGCGGATTGGGCAAACTTAGAAAAAGTAGAAGCAACGGACGACAAAGAGCTGCCAAGTAACTTCCTTTCTTTTGGTCCAATTCTTGTTCCGATTGCACTTATCCTTATCAACACTTTAGTTGGTTCAGGAGACACATTCCTTCATACGGCATTGTCGCTGCTTGGTAACCCAGTTGTTGCTGTAGGTCTTGGTGTATTAATGGCGTTGTACGGTCTTACTCGCAACATCGAACGTAAAGACATGGTTGGCTCGATGGATGATGCGCTATCAACAACGGGTCTTATCCTAGTGGTAACGGGCTGTGGTGGTGCAATGGGCGCGGTACTTAAAGCGTCTGGCGCAGGCCCACAAGTGGCAGAAGCTATTGCTAGCAGCGGTATCCCACCACTACTTGTGCCATTGGCTATCGCGTCTATGCTTCGATTGATTCAAGGTTCGGCTACAGCATCGATGATGGTTGCTGCGACAATGACGCTACCTCTAGTCGAGACATTAGGTCTGGATCCTGTATTCGTGGCGCTGGCGTGTGCGGTTGGCCCGGTTGGTTTCTCACACCTTAATGACTCTTACTTCCACATCATCAACCGTACGCTAGGCATTACAGAGTTGGCAGACCAAATTAAAATCTGGTCAGTATCGTCAACCGTGGCGTGGGCGATTGGTGCATCGATCATTATGGCGCTAAACCTAGTCTTTGGTAAGGGTGGCACGCTCATCGACCCACTGGTACCAATCTTAGTGCTTGCGGCCGTCATCGTTTGGATGAAGTCAAAAAGCAACAAGGCAGCGAAGCCTGAATTAGCCGCTAGCTAATCACTCGCTCAAGGTAAAATGTTCAAAGCCCCTAGCTGAAAAGTTAGGGGCTTTTGGGTATCTAAGACGCTGCTCTTTCTTGATAAAAGAGAGATAAAAGTTAGAACTTAACTTGTCGAGTTACGCAGTTTTGGATCATCGGTCAGGTATTCTACAAACTCGATTTCAAAACCGGCAGGGTCAACAAAATAGACGTTCTTTCGGTATGGCTCATCCGCGCCGGATTGGGCGATTGGGTAGCCCGCTTCAACCAGTCTTTTCGCCACCGCGTCAACGTTATTGGTCACATAAGCGAAATGCGCCAACCCAACTTGATGAGCATCTAAATCGCGATTGTTGCCTTCGCCGTGGTCGCTCAACGCAATGTATTGATACTCATCGCCAAAGTGCAGCCAGTTTCTGTGCTTGCCGCTCCATGTGCCTTCCCCCTCATCACGCACATACCAATGCGGAAAGGCCACTTGGTAAAACTTCAGCATTTCAGGGATGTCTTTTACCACTAAGTTCACGTGTTCTAGCTGGATCATGGTTTGCTCCTTTTTGTCATTTTCTAGCCAACGATGAACATGCTAAAACCTCAAGTTAAGTTTAGGTAAAGGGCTTTTTTGGGATTTTTTATATGAGCTTCTTGAAGCTTTATAGAAGGAGAGGTTAGGTGTGGTTTGTGGTTTGTGGTTTGAGGCTGAATGTTGGGTTATGCGCTTGCAACCCCCTCCAGCTCCCCCTTTTCTCAACTTGGTTTGCCAAGCATTTGAATATGGTTATCAAGGGGGAGAGTGTTCTTTGCTGCTGTGAGAACAGTGCTTTCCTATCGTCATTCTGAAGGAGCCTAAGCGAGTATTCAGAATCTACTTTCAGCGCGTTGTAATGTTGCATTGTGAATTGAACTATCTGCGAACACGAAACCAGTTCCTCCCCTTTGAAATCGGAGTGTTGAGAGCTTTTGAGTTTGATACAAGGGGAGGTTAGGTGGGGTTGTTGGTTTGAAGCTGAATGTTGGGTAAGGTGCTTGCAACCCCCTCCAACTCCCCCTTTTCTCGACATGGTTTGCCCAGCATTTGAATGCGGCTATCAAAGGGGAGGGTTATTCTTTGTTGTTGTGAGCTTAGTGCTTTCCCACCGTCATTCTGAAGGAGCCTAAGCGAGTATTCAGAATCTACTTTCAGCGCGTTGTGATGTTGCATTGTGAATTGAATTGTCCGCGATTGCAGGACCAGTCCCTCCCCTTTGAGCTCGATATATTGAGAGCTTTGGAGTTTGATACAAGGGGAGGTTAGGTGGGGTTGTTGGTTTGAAGCTGAATGTTGGGTAAGGTGCTTGCAA